>CBDTTT010000007.1:0-14137 GCA_965363345.1 uncultured Chromatiales bacterium | reverse complement strand
GCAATTACCGCACCTGAGGCAGAGCGTATTCGTCTTGCTGTCGATCAGAACCAGAAGGACTTTGGCAAGTATGCTGTGCATGTGAACGCGTTAACAACGAATCAACTGACGCCCACAGTTGCTAAAGTGTATGGAATCGTGCGAAGTGACAGCGTCGTAATGTTGAATGTGGTGATCATCGAAAATGACGGTAGCGCTGATGGTAAGCCAGCTGCCGGAATCGTTGAAGTGAATGCGGTAAACCTCACCGGACAGCTTAAGTCAGTTGATATTCGCAAGGTTCAGGAAGGTGAGAATATCTATTACATCGGTGAACTATCAATCGATAATCAGGAGACACTGATTTTCAATATTGATGTGCAGCCGGAGGGCGCAAGGTCACCTTATTTGTTGGCTTATAGTCGGAAGTTTTATACCGACTAGTTCTTGCTAATTTGTTGGGCTAATTTGTTGGGCTGATTTATTTTTGTTAATTTATTTGGCCGCTAGAGGCTGATCCCTGTTCAGCGAATGCTGCATAGAATTTCAGAGTATCTTGAATGGCAACTATGACAGCACGACTGGTGACGGTCGCGCCACTTATCTGGTCAAATTCGCCGCCATCTTTTTTCGGAGCCCATCCGCTGATTGCAGGTTCCGATAGGCTATGCCCGGCAAAGTTATTTATCCAGTTTGACCGACTCGCTTCAATTTTGTCGCCTAGTCCTGGTGTTTCCCTGTGAGCAGCGACTCTGACACCAATAATTTGCCCATCTAGGTCGATGGCTATAAGCAGGCGAATCGGTCCCACATAGCCGCGGGCATTTTCACTTTCGATAACAGTTGCTACCTGAGCACCATCTCTTGTGACCGGGTAGCTCAGAATTATTTTTGTGCTTTCCTGCTGCTGATCAATCTCTAGCGATTCTTTCCATGGTTCATTGTTATAGCTGACTTGCTGCAATACGTTTTGCAGTTGCTTTGCGCTATGCGCTTGCTGATTGGCTTGGGCCCGCTCGCTGGTATTGGTCTCGATGAAGCTGATGACCACAACCCCGACCAGTGCAAACAGAGTCAGCAAAATGACGGGCTTGATTTGTTTCAAGGCAATCATGTTTTTTGTTGTCCGTAGATCGGCGGTCTTGTGTAGCGGTCTATGAGTGGCACAGCAAGGTTCATCAGCAGCACGGCAAAGGCGAAGCCATCGGGGTAGGCGCCCCAGGTACGAATGATGTAAGTGAGGATGCCGATCCCTGCCCCGTAGATTAGTTTCCCTTTCGGGTTGGAGCATGATGACACGGGGTCGGTGGCGATAAAAAACACGCCGAGCATCGTGCCGCCGCTTAACAGTTGCAGTGATGGCGGCAGGTTTATTGCCGCATCACCAATCCACGCGATAAGTGTCATGCCGCCCAGGCCCACGATGACACCGACCGGGATATGCCAGGAGATGACTTTTCTAGCTAACAGAAATACACCGCCTAAAGCCGCCATAAGGTTGATCCATATCCACCCCGTTGTGCCGCTAATCGAAAACGTTGTTCCCGACCTGATTTCCGATAGGGTCTGCATACGATTCAGTTCAGTTTTTACAACATCAAGTGGTGTGGCACCGCTGATCGCATCTGCAGTTGCAGAGCCACTCACAAAATAGCTGAATGCCTGTTGCCAGTCCGGCGCAGTCTCCGATGCGGGCCACCAGGCCATGTAGGCGGGAAATGATATTAGCAGCACTGCATATCCTGCCATCGCCGGGTTGAACAAGTTGTAACCCAGACCACCGTAGAGATGTTTGGCAAATACAATGGCGAATAGCGCCGCAATTACAATCAGCCACCAGGGTGTTAGAGGTGGCAATGCGGTAGCGAGTAAGGCACCGGTTAACAGAGCGCTGCCATCGCTGACCCAGGGCTGCAGAGGCCGGTTGCGAAGCTTGAGTACTGCAAGTTCAAACAGCCAGCAACAAACACACGCGAAGACAAGATTGATAAGTACTGCGATGCCAAATTGCCAGATCAGTGCTGCGATAACAGGCACCAATGCCAGTAGCACCTCACGCATCATGCCGCCAACTGTGCGTTGCGAATGGATGAACGGTGCCTGCGATGGAGTAGATGAACCCATTATTTGTCGTCGTCGGTTTTGATTCGGTTTAGCAGGTCATCTAGTGCGTCTTTGCTGTTGTCGCTTACAGTATTAAAAGCGGCAGTTTGTGCATCCAGTTCCTGTCGTTCTTTGTCACCTTTGTTCTTGTAGCGGATTTCATGTTCGGTGAAACGCTGTTGTGAGCGCGTCGCACGCATTTCCAGTAAATGTTGCTCCCAGATTGACTGGCGGGCAAGTTTAAATTGTGCCGTGAGGCCGATGCCGCTAGGACACACATAATCGCAGCAGCCGCAGTCTATGCAATCAATAGCGCCAAGTTGCTCTGTTGCCGCACTATCGTGGGTTTTGATGCTTTCCAGAAGTAGCTGTGGGTTTAGTCCGGCAGGGCATACCGGTACGCAGTCACCGCAGCGTATGCAGGGCAGCTCTGTTGGCAGAGGTGTGTAGTCCTCTGGTTGATTCCCTAAGGTATTCAGGATGATGCAATTACTGGCCTTGGTAATGGCGCATTCAGCGGATTTTGCGATGATACCCATCATTGGTCCGCCAACAACGATGCTATCAGGAGTGTCGGCGTTGCTGAATGCAATAAGGTCGCTTATGGGTGTGCCTATTCTCACATTTACATTCAGTGGCGAGGAAACGCAGCCGCCTGTAATAGTAAGCATGCGGCTAATGAGGGGTTCGCCGGTATTGATCAGTCGGTCTACCGCAGCAGCGGTACCGGCATTCTGAGAAACAATACCAAGGTCGGCCGGCATTCCATTGCCCGGAACCTGCAGTCCCGTGATGCATTCGATGAGCTGCCTTTCACCACCTGCGGGGTAAATATCGGGCACTGTAACAATCTGGATTCGCGGGTCGTTGGCATTTGCCACGGCGGCTTCCATGGCGGTGACTGCAGCGATCATGTCGCACTCAATTGCGATCACAATTTCTGTCGCTTTTAGTGCATGCAGCATGAGTTGCGCGCCGCGAATGACCGACTCAGGTGCTTCTTGAAGAAGCTGATTATCACAATTAATGTCAGGTTCGCATTCAACCCCATTAATGATAAGTGTCTGGATGCCCGGAGCCGGGTTAAGTTTTACAGCGGTAGGGAATAGCGCTCCACCTAAACCGACGATGCCGCCTTCAGCAATTTTTTTACGAATCGACTGCGGATCTATATTCAGCGCATTGCTCAGCGGCTTGCATTCGGGGCAGCTCGTGTCCGCCCCATCGCTATCAATGATTATTGCCCTTTGCGGGACGTTGCTGCCGGCTATCGGGCGCAAGGCAATTTCGCTGACGACACCTGAGGTTGGTGCATGCAGATAGCTGCCGAACCCACGTGTACCGGGAGTCGCAATAGTCTGGCCTTTTAGCACCCGTTGTCCGGTTGTCACGATTGCAATGCTGTCATTACCCGCGCTTTGACTGAGTGACACGATCAGTCGTGCGGGCAAGGGTGGCTCCATCGCCTGTTCTGCCAAACAGTCTTGTTTCCGCGATGGCAGGGTCAGGCCCCACTTAGCGCGTCTCGAAATGGATTGCAGCAGAGTCATGTGCTCTGTTGCTCTTGATTGGCGATAAGCCGGAACGGTCCCGGACGGTTCTGATCGATGCTGATGCAATCCACCGGGCACGCTGGAATACACAGTTCGCATCCGGTGCATTCCTGTTCGATGATGGTATGGGTGAACCGGTTTGCACCGATGATCGCATCGACAGGGCAGGCGGGTATACAAAGCGCGCAGCCGATGCAGTCGGTTTCATCAATAACGGCAACGGCCCACGGATTACTTGGGGCCAGTTCACCAGCTGTTTTACCCAGTAGCTTGCTAAGTGCTTCCTGAGTACTTTTACCCCCCGGCGGACATAGGTTTATAGCTTCGTCGGCATTCACCAACGCTTCTGCGTAGGGTCTGCAGCCGGGGTAACCGCACTGGGCACACTGAGTTTGAGGTAGCAGCGCATCGATGGCATCGACCGCCGTGAGTTCATCCGGCGCAAATTTATTGCGGCTGTATACCAGAACAGCGCCGATGCCCGTGGCAAGTAATGCGATCGTGATGATTGCCGTAAACATATCTTAGAGTGTTAGACCTGCGAAACCCATGAATGCCAAAGCCATAAATCCGGCAGTAACCAGAGCAATAGCACTGCCACGAAATGGCAGCGGTACATCGGCAGCTTTAAGTCGCTCCCTGAGTCCGGCAAACAGAATGATTACGAGTGAAAACCCGAGTCCACCGCCGAGCCCATAAAATACGGCCTGTATAAACGTATGTTGTTCTTGAGTGCTTAAGAGTGCAACACCGAGTACCGCACAGTTGGTCGTAATCAGAGGCAAAAATATACCCAGCATCTGATGCAGCATGGGCTGTGTGCTGCGCACAAATATCTCTGTAAATTGAACGGTTCCGGCAATAACCAGAATAAAGCAGATAAGGCGCAGATAGCTCAGATCGAAGGGTTCTAGTAGCCAGTGATTGATTGTCCATGCCAGAGCAGACGCCAGTGTGAGGACAAACGTTGTTGCCGCCGACATGCCGAATGCAGACGTAACACTGGTGCTGGCTCCGACCAATGGGCACAGACCAAGAAAACGCGTCAGGACAAGGTTATTGACCAGTACCGTGCCAATAATAATCAGAATGAGCTCTGTCACACTGTCCTCCTGCTTCCCGGAGTTATAGGCTGCCCCGGCGGTTGCCGGGAGCTTTATCTAACTTGCATACCTGCTTTCGCGCCGTCATCCGGACTGACGAGATGAATGTCTTCGCCTCCCGGCCCGGCGGCAAGCAGCATGCCTTCAGATACTCCGAATTTCATTTTACGCGGTTTCAGATTGGCTACCAGTATCGCCTGTTTGCCGACAAGTGATGCGGGGTCATAAGCCGATTTTATGCCAGCAAATACGTTGCGGGTTTCATCACCTAGAGAAACGGTAACCTGAATCAGGCTGTCAGCCCCGTCGACATGCGATGCGGCAACAATATCAACCACACGTAGATCAATTTTCAAAAAGTCATCGATAGTGATGTGTTGCCCGGCGTCTTCTTTGGCCGGAGATTTTGCCGCAGGAGCATTTGCTTTGGATGCTTCAACCATCTTGTCTACTGCCTTGCTATCAATGCGTGTCATTAGAGCTTTATAAGGGTTTATCGTCGTGTCTAATAAAGGTGTGCGGCGGTCATCCCAGCTCCACGGCGCGCTGTTCAGGAATGCTTCTGCATTGCTGCTCATCACAGGGAGTATGGGCTTTAGATAGATCATCAGAATTCGGAACAGGTTCAGGCCTTCCGTGCAGACGCTTTGTACTTCTGCCTGTTTGCCATCTTCCTTAGCAAGGACCCATGGCTTACGTTCATCAATGTAGCGATTGGCCTGATCAGCCAGGCTCATAATTTCCCGCACAGCTTTTGAGAACTGTCGTTGCTCATATAGGGCGGCGATATTGTCTCCGGCAGCAACAAAGCTCTCATGCAGGTCCGGGTTTTCTAAGGAGCCCGCGAGCTGTCCGTTGTGACCCTTGGAGATGAATCCTGCACAGCGACTCGCAATATTGACAAGCTTATTGACCAGGTCGGTGTTGGTGCGTGCTACAAAATCTTCAAGATTCAGATCGATGTCATCAACATTACTGCCAAGCTTGCTGGCGTAGTAGTAGCGTAGGGTTTCCGGATCAAGGTTATCAAGGAAGGTGCGTGCAGAAATGAAGGTGCCGCGTGATTTGGACATTTTCTGCCCGTTCACGGTTAGGAAGCCATGAATAAATACGCCGCTTGGCTTTCGGATCTCGGCTGCTTCCAGCACAGCAGGCCAAAATAGCGTGTGGAAATACACGATATCTTTGCCGATGAAATGATAAAGCTCAGTATCGCTCGTGCTGCCGAAATAATCCTCGAAGTTCAGGTCGTCGCGACGGTCGCAAAGATTTTTAAAGCTGGCAAGGTAACCAATAGGCGCATCCAGCCAGACGTAAAAGTATTTGTCTTTAGTGCCAGGGATACGGAAGCCAAAGTAGGGCTCATCACGAGAGATGTCCCAGTCTCTAAGTCCGGTTTCAAACCACTCACCTAATTTGTTGGCTACACCCGTGTCGATGACACCGCTGCCAGTCCAATCACGCAGCATGTCTTCAAATTCGGCCAGCTTAAAGAAGAAATGCTCAGATTCTTTCTGCACGGGTGTGGCGCCGGACAGAATCGATTTCGCATCGATCAGCTCGGTCGGGTTGTAAGTCGAACCACATTGCTCACAGCTGTCGCCATACTGGTCTTCTGCCTTGCACGAAGGACAGGTTCCGCGGACAAACCGGTCGGGCAGAAACATCTTCGCTTCTTGGTCGTAAGCCTGTTCGATAGTCCGGGCTTCGATCAGGTTTTTATCTTTTAGCCTGCCGTAGATGTCTTCGACCAGAACACGATTCTCTTCGGAATGGGTGCTGTGGTAGTTATCAAACTCAATGTGAAATTCCGCAAAATCGCCGGAGTGCTCTTTTCGATAACGCTCAACAAGTTGTTCGGGTTCGATACCTTCATCGCGGGCACGCAGCATAATGGGCGTGCCGTGCGCATCACTGGCGCAGACGTAAGTGCATTTGTTGCCGACGAGCTTCTGGAATCGTACCCAGATATCGGCTTGAATATATTCCACTAAATGTCCGAGATGGATGGATCCATTGGCGTAGGGCAGAGCGCCGGTAACGAGGATGCTTCTCGGCTTATTGTTAGGAGAGTCAGACATGGGGCGTATTCTAGCCCCGCAGCAGCAGAAATGCTGCATCTATAACTGAAATTCCTATGCGGTTTCTAAGCGTTGGCAGCTGGAGTAGCTGCTTCGATCTCTAGGTTTGAGTTTTTACGCCTTCAAACTTTGATTTTTCGTTGGCGAATTCATAAGCAGTTTCGCCGCTGATTATGCCTTTATCCATGGCTTCTTTTAGCGATGAGTCCATCGTGCACATGCCAACTTTACGGCCTGATTGCATGGCTGTTTCGAGTTGGTCGAGCTTGCCCTGGCGAATCATATTGGCGGTGGCGGAGTTGTTAACCAGAATCTCAAGTATTGCTGTGAGGCCCTTGCCATCTTTGCGCGGTACTAATTGCTGAGAGACTACTCCGCGTAGCGATGTCGACAGCATTGTCTTCACATGTGACTGCTTGTCAGAGGGAAATACATTCACAATACGGTCTACTGTTTGTGCCGCGCCATTGGTATGCAGGGTGCCCATAACGAGAATGCCCATTTCAGCAGCAGTCACCGCGATGCTGATGGTCTCCAAATCGCGCATCTCACCCACCAGAATCACGTCGGGGTCTTCACGCAATGCTGAATGTAGCGCATCACCGAAGCTGGCCGTATGTTGACCGAGTTCACGCTGACTAATAAGGCACTTTTTGCGCTGGTGCACAAATTCAATCGGATCTTCGATGGTGAGGATATGACCGTGCACACGATCGTTGATAGCATCAATCATTGCGGCGAGGGTGGTGGACTTACCCGACCCGGTTTTACCGGTGACCAGAATAAGACCTTGTGGCTCTTTGCTGAGTCGTGCTACTGACGGGGGCATGTTCAGTTCCATCAGCGTTTTTGCGGTGCTGGGGATGGCGCGAAGCACTGCGCCCATGCCACCAAGGTGGCGCATAATGTTTACCCTGAAACGAGCAAGGCCCTCGATGTTGTAGGCAAAGTCGGTGGCATCATATTTGTCGAATTCATGTCGTGCTTTGTCATCCATGATTTCCAGAAACATCTCCCGAGCGCTATCGGGCTCCAGAATATCGTTCTCCATCGCCTTTATTTCACCGTAGACGCGCGTGCGGGGAGGCTGACCGGCAATCAGATGCAGGTCGGAGCCATCGTTGGCTATAAGTTGTCGCAGGTATTGATCAATCTTGTTGCTCATACGTATTCCTGAGGCGTTGACATAGCGGCTTACTTTGCAGTCAGTACGGTAGTGTCGGTAACAAAGCGCTGGAACATTTCTTTGTCATTAGCGTATTTGAATGCATCATCGGGATCGGCTTTCTGCGCCTGAACAGCATCAAGCAAAGCCTGATCCATAAGTTGCATGCCATGGTTTTGGCCAGTCTGCAGCTGCGATGGAATTTGGTGACTCTGATCAGTCATGATGAGATTGGCGATGGCCCGTGTATTAATCATGATCTCAAGCACTGCCGTACGACCCCGACCATCCGGTGTTTTGATCAGGTTCTGGGTGACGACAGCATTCAGACTTTGTGAGAGAAAACTCTTTGTCTGTTCGCGCTGGTCGCCTGGTAGTGCATCAATAATTCGGTCGATGGTTTTAACTGCGCCGATGGTGTGCAGTGTTCCGAGAACAAGGTGACCTGTTTCAGCTGCGGTCATTGCCATCGAGATGGTTTCGGCGTCACGGAGCTCGCCAACAAGGACTACATCGGGATCTTCACGCAATGATGAGCGGATGCCGTCAGAAAAAGAGGTTAGATGAGTGCCGAGTTCGCGTTGAATGATCTGGCTTTGATCGGGTACATGCACAAACTCGATCGGGTCTTCCAACGTAATGATATTGAGTTTCCGATTCCGGTTGAGGTGATCAATCATCGCCGCAAGTGTTGTTGATTTACCTGTGCCCGTTGAACCTGTAACCAGCACCATGCCCTGATGTTTATCACATAGTTTAGGGATGATGGCAGGTAGGTCTAATGACTCAAGAGTCGGAACTTCCGTTGGAATAAATCGGAACGTTGCACCTACGCCAGTAGCTTTACGAAACAGGTTAACGCGAAACCGACCGCCGTCTTGAGAGACATACGAGAAATCGATGTCTTTGCCTTGGTTGAACGTCTCTTTCTGATTACTGCTGAGGATCTCATCAATATAGCCCTCGAGTTCCGGACCAGCCAGTTCCCGGAACTTAATTGGCCTCAGGTCGCCATTCATGCGCAACATCGGGGGGACGCCCACAGCCAGATGAATATCTGAACAGCCTTGTGACAGACCCAGTTTCAAAAATGCATCAATACGTGCCATGCGTAATCCCCGGTGCTTAGATTGCTCTATGCTGACTGAAGTTTAGTCGGTCTGCAAACGTCTAGCCGGCAGTTTTAGCCTTTGAACTCTTCTAAAGCCGTTGTGAACTCTTCCATGGAGCTAAAGCGGTCTTCGATTTCAATCGACATCGCCTTGCGGACGATTGCTGCGAGGCTGCCAGGGATGTTGGTGTTTAACTCTTCGCATGGCTTGCAGTTGCCCTGCACGTGCTGGTACATCACGGCCATGTGATCACCTTTGCTATATGGGGGAACGCCTGTCAGCATTTCATACATGATGACGCCTGTGCTGTAGATATCGGCACGGAGGTCGACCTTCTTGCCAAGAATTTGTTCGGGTGCCATGTATTTCGGCGAGCCGATGACGTAGCCGGTTTTGGTCAATTGTTCATCGTTGGCACCAGGGGTTGCAGCGGCGGCCACACCAAAGTCCACAATCTTAAGCAGGCCATCATCATCAATGAGCAGGTTGGCAGGTTTTAAGTCGCGATGAACCACGCCTACTGCATGAGCCTCTGCCATACCAGTAGTAATGTCTTTCACCCAGCCAAGTGCTTTACGCAATGGCATAGGTTTCTTGTTAATCTCCTGGCCTAGAGTATGAGAATCGAAATATTCCATCGAGATTGCGTAATTACCGCCTAGCTTCAGGAAGTCGTAAATACGGATAACGTTGTTGTGGGTAATCTTTCTGGAGAATCGCAGTTCATGCACAAAGCGGTTCATCATTTCGTCATCGGTGCTGATAGCCGGGTTAAGAAACTTCAGAATAAGTTGCTCGTTCACCACGGTGTCTTCTACCAGCAGTACCGTGCCAAAAGCACCCTTGCCGACTCTCTCTACATAGCGGTAACGACCTTCAATCATGTCGTTTGGTTCGAGTTCATCGATATTAAGGATCTTGTCTGCAGCGGCGCTTCCCAGAGCGGCAGCGTCAGTTTTAGTAAGCATGGTGTGCCCGGTATCAGTCATGCGCTGATTTCGAGAGCTTGCACCGAGAATGCTGTCGGTGACTCTGTGTTCGATACGCGCCAACGCTTCGCCAGCCACTTTCTTGACCGTGTCATCGGCACCTTTTGCAGATGACGTAATTCGTGCTATTACATCATCTGCCGTTTGTTCGCTGGTCACCATCGAAAGCGTTTTGATCGCTTCAATTTTAACTTCGTTGTTTTCACTTTTCGTCAGGGGCATTACTTTGTGAACAATACGCTCGTCTCCGACCTTGGCGAGTGCACGCAGCGCTGCAGGAAGTGATTTTTCATCGCCAGACAGCATTTCGATGAGAGACGGCATGGCTTCGGTGCTGCCAATATCACCCAGCGCATCGGCGGCCCGTTCGCGAACCCACCAGTCTGTATCTTTGGTTGCGGCGATAAGATGAGCTACCGCACGTTCGTCTTTAGTTTGATTCAAAATTTCGATGGCAGAACGTCGGATGTTTTCATCCTTATCACGAATCAGATGCAATGCTGCATTCGTTACCTTGGGTCCACCAATAGAGGCCAGTGCATCACAGGCACGTGAGCGAACCCACCAGTCGTTGTCGCCAATGGCGTTGAGTAGGTATTTAATGCTGTCTGCATCGGCCAATTCGTTGAGTACTTCAACGGCTGAGCGACGCGTATATTCTGATTCGTCTTTGAGTGCGTTGACGAGATGAGGGATCGTTCCCGGGTCTTTTAGCTGCACCAGCAGTTCGACAGCTTTGCCCTGTACGCCGAAATCCGGGTCGCAAAGCATGGCACAGACCACTTCAATGTCACGGATCTTATCGAATTGCAGGAGACCTTCTACGGCGGCCTGACGGACACCCCGATCGGAGTCCTTAAGTAAGTTTTCTAATACCTTTGCGACCTCCGGGCGTTTGAATTTGGAAATAATGTCTATGAGCTGCACCCGGGCTCCGCGGTCGCCGCCATCAATTCGGGCGATGAGTTCCGGAAGAAGGTCGGGACCAACAAATTCTTTGACCAGTTTAAAGACGGCAACTTGATCCTGGTGGCCCAGTTCATATGCGCGATTAACTAGAGTGCGGATGTTCAGGCGCTCTACCTGCGCACGCAAAATGTCCGACATTAGCGCCATTGAGATATCTTCTTCACCAACCAGTGATAGAAGTCTGTCAGCACTGTAGCTGGTCGAATTAGATAGCGCCCATGCAACGCCGGATGCACAGCGGCGGTCTGAGTCTTTCAGGCCTTCGACAAACAATGGAAAGCTGCGCTCATCAACTAGGTCGGCGAGAACATTTACCAGAGCGATAGTTTGTTTTTTGTCGGTCGTGCTGAGAGAACGGACTATGACCGGAACGGCGGCCTGACCTAAGCCGGTTAAATTACTCAGGGCTTTTGTTGCAGCTGCAGTTCTGCAGTCCCGCTCTTCAAATAGGCGGGTGAGGTTCTTTTCGGCTTTTAATGCACTGAACATCTTCATTACATTAGTTCATCCGGCTCTTTGGCCTCAGTATCCACAAAACACACCCCGGCGCTTTTGAGCCGGCATTGAACAGACCTTTCGGCCGGTTTTTTGATCCGCTAGTGATTGAGCAAAAACACCACAACGGGCCTTGCCTCGCGTAAAGCCACGATGCGCACTAATCATGCGTTACAATGTCGCGCTTTAGCCCCCCTTTGTTCCGTTAAGTGCGTCACGAATTATGCCTTCTACCATCAATAATGACATAGAAAAAGCCATATCAGCTATAGAGATCCCGTATCTCGGCTGTGACCTGAAAAGCGCGAAGCTACAACATGAGCTGAGTCTCGAGGGCGATACCGTCAATCTGGCTCTCGAACTGGGCTTTTTTCTGGGGGCGGATCAGTCGAAAACTGAGTCAGAACTGGCCGCTTCCATAACGGCAGCTACCGGTCTGCAGGCCAAGGTTCAGATTACTAGCCGTATTGTGGGCCGCGAAGTGCAGGGCATGTTGAGCCCTCTGCCGAATGTGAAGAATATTATTGCGGTCGCTTCCGGTAAAGGCGGCGTTGGTAAGTCTACTGTTGCCGCAAATCTGGCTCTTGCGCTTCATGTGGACGGTGCAAAGGTCGGTATGTTGGATGCGGATATCTACGGGCCAAGTCAGGCGCGCATGTTGGGCTCATCAGGCCAGCGCCCGGTCAGCAAGGACGGTGAGATGTTTGAGCCACTCGACTGTCATGGCATTAGCATGATTTCCGGTGGCAATTTATTTGATGAAGAAGACCCGGCCGTATGGCGTGGGCCTCGTGTTACCCACGCACTCACTCAGCTAATGTTTCAAACCCGCTGGCCTGAGCTCGACTATCTGATTATTGATATGCCGCCGGGAACCGGAGATATTCAGCTAACACTAAGTCAGAAGATTCCGGTTGCGGGAGCTGTAATTGTTACCACGCCCCAGGACATTGCTCTGATTGATGCCCGCAAGGGCTATAAAATGTTCGAGAAAGTGAATGTTCATGTTCTCGGTGTTGTAGAGAACATGAGTACCTTTGTTTGTCCTCATTGTCATAAAGAGACGGCTTTGTTTGGCCAAGGTGGCGGCGTTGCGATGGCTGAGGATTACAGCCTTCAACTGCTTGGGCAGTTACCGCTGAACGCCTCCATTCGCCTAGAAGCTGATAATGGCAAACCTAGCGTGATAGCCGACCCGGAAGGGGCTCCCGCAGAGGAATTCAAGAATATCGCAAGAAAAACGGCTGCCGCCTTATCGTTGCGTAAAAAAGATTATAAAAATGCATTCCCTAAGATCGTGGTTGAGTAACCCGATACAGTATTCAGGAAATTTAAGGAGCAGGCATGTCCATCAAAGCTGATCATTGGATCCGGCGTATGTCCCAAGAACAAGGCATGATCGAGCCATTTGAGCCTGGCCAGATTCGTCGGAACGAGCAAGGGCCGATAATTTCTTATGGCACTTCAAGCTATGGCTACGATGTGCGCTGCGCTTCAGAATTTAAGATATTTACTAACATTAATTCTGCGGTTGTTGATCCGAAGAATTTCGCTGATGAAAGTTTTGTGAATGTGGATAGTGATGTTTGCGTCATTCCGCCGAATTCTTTTGCATTGGCTCGCACAGTTGAGTTCTTTCGTATTCCGCGCAGCGTATTGACGATATGTTTGGGTAAGTCGACCTATGCGCGCTGTGGGATCATCGTGAATGTGACCCCGCTTGAGCCAGAATGGGAAGGCCACGTGACACTTGAGTTTTCAAACACCACGACGTTGCCAGCAAAGATTTATGCGAATGAGGGCGTGGCCCAGATGTTGTTCTTCGAGTCTGATGAAGAATGTGAAACCTCATACAAAGACCGTGGTGGCAAGTATCAGGGTCAAACCGGCGTAACACTGCCTAAGGCCTGATGCGATTATCGGGCTGCAGAGCTGCTCCGGTAGCTTTCCAGTAGTAGGGTGCCCCGCACTTTGCCTTTCTTGAGTTGCACAACCTTTACCGGCTGGTAGTCCAGGTCCGTTGCATACCAGATGTATGCTGCACGAGAGGAGCCATCGCGCTGGCGTAGATACTTAATGGTCTTAAATGTGCCAGCGTTGGTTTTTATTTCTTCTTTGCCTAGTTCGGTGAACGTGTAGGTTTTGACGTAGTTGCGGTGGACCATTGAATAGTCACCGGGGCGACGGCCAGCCTGCAGATCCAGTGTTACCTTAAGATCAGCACTCATCCGGTCCAGTACACCCGGTGATAGCGGCACATCTCTGCGTTCTTCCTGATGGTTGCCGAAGGCAATCTGTTGCTGCCAATCGAAGCGTGCATAGCTGTCTTCCAGCTTGTCGCCACTGCCTGAATCAAATAGGTATTCATCCACGACAATATCGTTGCCCTGCATGTGAAACCGACTGGTTTCGATTGCCTCATTGGGGCGGATGAGGGAAGCAAGTCCCTTAGCTTGAGTCATACTTTGGTATTGATATTGGTCTGGCCCGGTTTGGATCAGTTCGATTTGGGCCTTCGCGGACATGCCGAAAGCTTTCAACGTATAACTCAGTTTAAACTCATTAAGTTGTTGGTTGCTGATAGCCGC
>CBDTTT010000006.1:0-14296 GCA_965363345.1 uncultured Chromatiales bacterium | reverse complement strand
TCCTGTAACCTGAGAGATTGGGTGCTATGCAGCACCTAACACCTTCGGTGGACCGGTCATGCCGGCCGCTCTCCAGAGCCAACCATTGGATCGCAATTCCTGATACCTGAGCGTTTCCGAGCGTGTTGCGCCTTCGGCGACCGCGAACAAACCATAGTGGCAGTGCGGCTCTCTCATGCGGACCTTAAGGTTGAGCGCTTATTTTAACCAACCAGCGCCCGCCCGCAAACTATTGTCGATTGGCAGCCCCAGGCAAATCCCCACCCCTGCCGAGCGCATGCTCGGCAAACCGCCGTTTCAGCGGCTCCAACGAGTTCACCAAGCCAAGACCACGGCCTGCAATTCTTGCTAAACCGGCACCCGCACTCCCGGTATTTCCCGCAAATAGCCGGTGCAATAAGTTCATCATACCGAGAGTCAGCTCATTATCACGGCGGCGCCAACGCGCATAACGGCGCAAAACCAAGGCATCGCCCGGATCAGCATGGCGGACGCCCATATGATTGCCTATCGTTTCTGCCAGCGCGGCGGCATCGAGAAGCCCCAGATTAACGCCCTGGCCTGCCAACGGGTGAACCCGATGCGCAGCATCACCAACCAAAGCAAAACGCGGTCCTGAGTACTCTGTGGCATGCGCAAATGCCAATGGAAATGCGACACGGGGCGTCGCACAGGTCAACTCACCAAGCACACCCTCAGTCGCGGCCGTAAGCCGCGCGGAGAACTCAGCATCATCTAGCTGCAGAAGCTCTTCCGCCAGAGCCTCCTCACAGGACCAAACCAATGAACAACGTCCATCCTGAAGCGGCAACAATGCCACGGGACCGGTAGGCAAAAAACGTTGCCAGGCAGTGTCCTGATGCGATATTTCAGGGCGAATATGGGCAACGATGCCCCTCTGCCCATAACTTGCGCCACTAAGCTCTACACCCAGTAAGTCTCGGAGACGCGAGTTAGCGCCGTCCGCAGCCACCAACAAGCGACCAGCGACTTCACTGCCATCTGACAAAGTCAGAATGGAAGCGGCATCTTCCTGCCGCAAAGATTCCGGCGAGCTAGCAGGTAATATCTCAATGCATGCGGAATTTATAGCAGCACGCCATAGTTCTTCGCGCAGCAAATCATTTTCTACAATAAAACCCAGTTCTGCTGAACCAAGTTCTGCGGCTGAAAAATGTAATTCACTGCCGCTATTAAAGGGGGTGTCAGCTTGCCATACACACATGCCCTGATACGGACTGACACGTTTCGCCACGAGTGATTGCCAGACATTTATTTCACTCAGTATTGCTGTGCTCGCCGGCGACAATGCCGAAACCCTTAAACCCACATCGGGCAACTCATCTTCACTGCCTAGTATTGGAGGATAAGCCTCGACCACCGCTATACGAAAATCATCGCCATGAGCGGCGGTTGCCTGCTCCAAAAGCAAAGCTGTACTCAAACCAACCAGCCCACCACCTACTACTACAACGTCGTAAGCCTGACTCATGAGTCAGGCCCACCGGATTTAGATGACTCTGGTTTCACACCGCGCGCAAGCTTTGTCATACGACCACCTAAGCCCATCGCGTAACGCGCCAGACTTGTTTTAGCAGTCGGCAGTGTGTCGAAGCCCAACAGTGTCAGTCCCCGCATGATGCCTACCATATTGCTCGGGGCAGCAAAAAACCGGATCAAACCATCGGTAAAACGGACAACATTCTGCTGATCGTTACGACGCCACTCACTGTAGTGTTTTTGTATCTCCGGGATGCTCTGCCGGAGGGCTATAGCCGCGTTCTGTTCTGAATTGGCAATGGCATCAGCCACTACCTCGGCCAGAGTCGCTGCGTCTCTCAGACCCAGGTTAAACCCCTGCCCTGCCACAGGATGCAAGCCGTGCGCGGCGTTACCGATAATTATTGCATGGTCGGCCGTTAGCGCCTCAGTGGTTGTTAGATACAACGGGTATGAAAAACGCTTACCGAGCTTTCGAAACACACCTAAACGATGCCCGAATACCTGTTGCAACAACGTCAACATGTCCGAGTCACTCAATGCCATCGTTGAATCGACCTCATCGGAATGACGGGTTAACACAAAGGTGTAAACACCATCTGCTCCCGGCAATAAGGCAACCGGTCCTTCATGGGTAAAACGCTCATAAGCGATATGCCCGGCATACTGCTTATCTATACTTACATTGCCAATAATCGCCGCCTGCTCATAAGACTTGTTGTCAGCCGCAACACCCAACTGCTCTCGCACAGATGAACGGGCGCCATCAGCGACGATCAATAAGCTGCCACGAATATGCCGACTGTCATCACCCTCAATCGAGACTTGCACGCCAGCATCGAAGGTTGTAACCGTTGCGACTCGCGCGGGACAAAACACTTCTATTGCAGAACACTCGCTCAACCGCTGCCACAAGCTCTGTCCAATAACCCGGCTTTTTACCACATGGCCAAGATGATCGATGCCCTGCTCTTCTGCATCGAGCAGAGCCGTGCCAAACCGACCCTTCTCCGAGACATGAATCTGGTCAATTGCCCAGGGCTCATCCTGAAAGCCTGACCAAACACCAAGCGTGTTAAGAATAGTTTTACTTGTTCGGGATAACGCAATACTGCGCTCATCAAAACTGGATACGCCGGCATTGTCGGGAAGAACGGCTTCGACAAGGGCAATCTTCAGCGGCAAATCCGCGAGTGCAATTGCAAGGCTCGCACCTACCAACCCACCGCCCGAAATAATAATGTCGTAATTATTGCCAGATGCAATCTGCGATTTTGAAATCTCAACCGACATCTTTTCCCACTGCCATCAAGGCCTCTATTTCATCAGCATCAACCGGCAGCCCCCGGGTTAATACTTCACAGCCATCCCGTGTAACCAGCACATCATCCTCAATACGAATGCCTATGCCGCGATAGCACTTTTTAATCCTACGATGCTTCTCAGAAATATATATTCCGGGCTCCACCGTCAGTACCATCCCCGGTTCAAGCATCCGCCACTGGTCCGCAACCCGGTAATCACCAACATCATGCACATCCATACCGAGCCAATGCCCCGTTCTATGCATAAAGAATGAACGGTACGATTCCTTGCGAATCAAATCCGGCAAGCGGCCTTTCAAAATACCCAAATCTCGCAAGCCACGCGTAATTTCCCGAACGGCAGCATCATGAAATTCATGCCATGAGCGACCAGGAGCAATATGCTTTATTGCCGCAGCATGTGCCGAAGCGACGACATCATATAACTCACGTTGAGCTGCCGAAAAAACACCATTCACAGGGAAGGTCCGGGTTATATCGGCCGCATAGCAATCAACCTCGCAGGCTGCGTCGATCAATACTAAGTCGCCAGCTTCTGCCTGCCTGTTGTTTGCGTTGTAATGAAGAACACAACCATTAACCCCGGAACCCACAATAGGATTGTAAGAATGCTCCACGCCGTTACGGCGAAACTCATGGGCAAACTCTGCTTCTAACTCATATTCAAACATACCGGGTTCAGCTGCCCGCATCGCACGCTTATGCGCAGCAACCGAAATTTTTGCTGCCTTACGCATTGCACTAATTTCCGCTCTGCTCTTATACATCCGCATGTCATGCAGCATATGATCCATCGCGACAAATTCATCCGGCGTATGAACCCCCGGGCCCGACTGAGTTCGCAATGCGGTAACCCAACCGATCAAGCGACTATCAAATTCCGGATGGGTGCCCATTGTGTAATAGACACGCTCACAGCTTTCTATCAGGCCGGGCAGAATGTCATCAACATCTGAAATCGGAAACGAGTCGTCCGCTTGGTAGTCAATAATCGCACCCTCAGGCCCCGCACGATAACCATCCCAGGTTTCCCGCACAGGATCCTTTTCGCGACAAAACAAAACGAACTCACCCTCGGGACGACCGGGCACCAAGACAGCAATTGCATCCGGCTCAGCAAACCCGCTGAGGTACATAAAATCGCTATCCTGACGAAATGGATATTCGACATCCCGGTTGCGCAACCGGATCTGTGCGGAAGGCAATATCGCTATACTGCCCTTACCCATCATGCGCATCAGCTGACGCCGGCGCTTAGAAAACTCTTTCTTGTTCATAGGTCCTAATTTAAGTCTGAAACTGATAACCCTGCGATCGCAATAGCGTTTGCAAGGAATCAGGAATTAAGCTGTTCGGGCTTTCCACGCAGATCGGCACTTTCTTCAAAAACCAGCTGCGAACTCACGCGCACATATTCCATCAGCTCAAAGAATGCATTTTCGCCCTGATTCAGCTCATCCTCATCAGACTCTTCAACATCTGATGCGGCTCGTGTTATCTCGGTAAAATCAGCGATGATCTCTTTGCTCAGTTCTGAGCTAAAAACCTTGTCTACCGTTTTGTCGTCACCCTCGTTCCCCAAAGCAACTCCGTGCATAAAACCCTGACACCAAAGCGCAAGGCACTCAGTGCGATCACTCAATGGCCTGTCGTCAGATGGCAGCAACAAAGTAAAGCTCATATCACCATTTTCAAGCATTTGAAAACTGCTCAAAGCAACCTGTGCCAAAGCTGTACCAACCTCTGCTGCCGAAACGTTGTCGGGGTCGCACTCAGCCAAAGTCTCCTTCAACCAAACTGCACCTGCGTGCGGACCAAGCAACACTGCCGCGCCACAAAAGCTGCCATGGACCTCGGAAGCCTCAGCGGTAATGCCGGCTCTCCCAAGGGCGAGACTCAGTTCCGAATAATCGGGGAGAATTGGGGTCCCGCTACTCATGCCGGGTTCCTATTATTATTGGTAACTAGAAAGGCGCTTATCCTACCACTCATCGCAAAAACATATGAATTGTCCCTCGCATCTAATTACGCTATATATTTGACCATAGGGCACGGCAGACACTATATTGGCGCATGGCAGAAGAAATAGACAAATCGTTTGGTCAGGAACTCCAGCGGCTCGGCAAGCGCTTGGATGAACTGGTGGTAATCTGTAATCAACTTAAAGAGGAAAACCGTTCCCTTAAAGACCGACAAGACTTGTTGATTGCTGACCGTGCAACCCTGTTGCAAAAAAATGAGCAGGTCAGGGCGCGCGTTGAGGCCATGATCGGACGACTAAAAGCGATGGAGACCAGTTCATGAGCATTGCACAAGTAAATGTAAAAATTCTGGAGAAAGAATTTCAGCTCGGCTGCGCACCTGAAGAGCGAGGAGACCTGCTCGACTCTGTAGAACTCCTAAACACCAAAATGCGCGAAATTCGCGACAGTGGCAACGTTACCGGGATTGATCAGATAGCAATACTTGCGGCCCTGAATATGGCAAATGAACTCATTCAATCGCGCGGCAAAGGCGAAAAGCTCGAAGTTGATGCAAAACAACAGGTTCAAGCCATGCGCGAACAAGTCGAAACCGCGCTGCAATCCAGCCAACAATTAGAACTGTAATTCATTCGTAATTTTTACCGACTCGACGCAAAACGAAGCCGGTTTTCTGTTAAATTAGTTTATGCCTCCTGCGGTGTTCGATAAGAACCTGGATCCCCTCGACCCTAAATATCAGATCGGGGTTATGTCCTGCAGGCAGTTTTGTGCATTACCGCTTTTTGCGGGAAGCCTATAAGGCTTGCGGCCGACCCCACTTGTTGCTCCGGTTCGAGAGCAACGGTTCTACCGGCACATGCGGGAGGCTCTTATTAATTTCTTAATGCGTGTCTGACAAAAAATACAACATGACACAAATCACTTCCGATAAAAAAAACAAACAACTTCGGAATAAGCTAAACGCTAAACGCAAAACTCTTAGTCCGACTAAAGTAGCAAACACAGCTATTTCAATTAGCCAAAATCTTTGGCAATTACCCGAACTTCAGCGTGCAAAAAACATTGGTTGCTACATCGGTGTAAACGGTGAGGCAAGCTGTGTCGAATTTATGCGAAACGCATATACGCGCAAAAAGCGCATTTTTGTTCCCGTTTTGCGAAAAAACAATATGGAATTTTATCGTCTTTTTCCTGACAGCGAACTTCAAAACAATCAGTTCAACATTCCCGAACCAGTCCCAACAGAACAAAATCTTATGCCTGCGCAGAACTTGAACGTTATTCTCGTGCCACTACTCGCTTTTGACCTTTCCGGAAATCGTCTGGGTATGGGAGGGGGTTACTACGACAAATTATTAAGCTTTACCAAGCGCAGAGATAAATTTCGTCGCCCGCTTCTAGTCGGTATGGCATATGACTTTCAGAAGATTGATAAAATTGTCGCCAACCATTGGGATATCCCAATGCATATCGTAGCCACCGAAACACAAACCTATAGGTTCATCTAACAAACAATCTGCAAATAGGTGGCAGAAGCAACGAAAAGCCAATCCAGACCCTCGCGAACAGCTTTCATCTAGAGTGAGTCTGAACCGCTCGATGCTATTTTTATATCCAACGCGTCATCACCAAAGCGCTCCTTCGGCATTTCTACAAATCATTGTGTTTGTGGAATTTTATCGACTTTTATATATACTAAATCTCGGTTACCCCGACACTATGGAGACGTTGATATGGCTGCTAAAAAGAAAGCAACCCGTAAGAAAGCATCCCGCAAGAAAACTGCGGTTAAGAGAAAAAAAGTAGCGACCAAGAAAAAGGTTGCTAAGAAGAAAGTAACTAAGAAGGCCGCGAAGAAAAAAGCGACCAAGAAAAAAGGCAAAAAGAAAGTAGCTAAGAAATCTTCGAAGAAGAAAGCGAAGAAGAAAGTTGCTAAGAAAAAGGCTAAGAAAAAAGCCACCAAGAAAAAAGCTAAGAAGAAAGTAGCTAAGAAATCTTCGAAGAAAAAAGCGAAGAAGAAAGCTACTAAGAAAAAAGCAAAGAAAAAGGTAGCTAAGAAAAAGGCCACCAAGAAAAAGGCGAAGAAAAAAGTAGCCAAGAAAAAGGCTAAAAAGAAAGTAGCTAAGAAATCTTCGAAGAAAAAAGCGAAGAAGAAAGCCACTAAGAAAAAAGCTAAGAAAAAGGTAGCTAAGAAATCTTCGAAGAAAAAAGCGAAGAAGAAAGCCACCAAGAAAAAGGCCAAAAAACGCCGTTAAGGCGAGGTCTTAGTCAGGCTACCGCCTACAAAGGTGGTTATGACTAGAATATGCCCGCCTTGTGCGGGCATATTTTTTGCCTGTATTTTGTGACGAAGGTCTTAAATTCGCTCTCAGATGTACTTGTATGCAAGTTGCTGTGGTTATAATGCCGCAATAGGAGAAGGGCGATAATGAATCAAAATGAACAAAAGCGTCAGGCGGCTATTGCAGCGCTGGAGTTTATCGAGCCCGGCTGCGTATTAGGCGTGGGAACCGGGTCTACAGTAAATCACCTGATTGATGCGCTTCCGGCACTTAGAAATCAAATTCAGTCTATCGTTTCCAGTTCGGTTGAATCGACCAAGCGTCTGCAAGAACACGGCTTCGAAGTATCAGAACTGTCCGACGTTGGTACTTGCGACCTCTATATCGACGGTGCTGATGAGGCCAACAAACACTTCCATCTGATAAAAGGCGGTGGTGGTGCGCTTACTCGCGAAAAGATTATTGCAGCGGCCTCACGCAAGTTCATCTGTATTGTTGACGAAAGCAAGATGGTTGGGGCTCTCGGTGCATTCCCGTTACCGATTGAAGTTATCCCCATGGCCCGCTCATACATAGCGCGCCAAATGATCAAGTATCGCGGCCAGCCGGTATGGCGCGAGGGATTTATAACCGACAATGGTAATGAGATTATCGATATACACAATCTCAGCATTACTAACCCGGTAGATATGGAATCCCGGGTGTGTATTATTCCTGGCGTTGTCACAGTCGGGCTATTTGCCCACAAACCGGCGGACGTGCTGCTAACAGGCGGACCTAACGGAGTCACACGCAGGGATCGTTAAATACTGCATTGCCGAGATAGAGACAGAAGAAGCCCGCTTAATGCGGGCTTTTTTAATGCTAACAAGTGGCAAGCCATTTAGTAGCCCCAATACGGATTGCTTTCGTGGCTAGGGATTGGGTCGTCGCGAATAGCCTACCGGCCAAGCTGCAAGTTTCGGGCCGCTCCTCCCCGTTCTCCCCATCTTGTGTACCTGCGGCCCACAATCTGGACCCGAGTCGAACCCCGGCGAGAGGTCTCTCCCTACTCCCCCAGCCAAAAAAAAGCCCGCTAAAAAGCGGGCTTCATTTTTTATGGCTGGGGGAGAGGGATTCGAACCCCCGCTGGCGGTGTCAGAGACCGCAGTCCTACCACTAGACGATCCCCCAAGAGGTACGGGGTTCCGGATATCCGGAAAACCCGATCGCCCCGAACGTATTAACGTTTCGAGAACTGGGTAGCGCGACGAGCTTTACGCAGACCGACTTTCTTACGCTCAACTTCACGAGCATCACGGGTCACAAAACCAGCTGCACGTAGAGGTTTACGTAATTCTTCATCGAACTGCATCAGTGCGCGGGTCAAGCCGTGACGAATTGCGCCTGCCTGGCCAGTAGTACCGCCACCGGCAACAGTTACGGTAACGTCGAACTTGCCTTCGGCATCTGCAACTTCCAGAGCCTGACGAACAATCATGCAAGCCGTTTCACGTCCAAAGAACGTATCCAAAGGCTTGCCGTTAACAACAATCGCACCAGAACCCGGACGTGCATAAACGCGTGCGGTTGATGATTTTCTGCGGCCAGTGCCGTAATAAACTTCGCTCATTTGAATTATTCCTGTAAGCCTTCTAGGCTTGAATTTCTAAAGGCTGAGGCTGCTGAGCTACATGAGTGTGCTCTGGACCTGCAAAAACACGCATTTTCTTGAGCATTGCGCGACCCAAACTGTTTTTAGGCAGCATGCCTTTAACTGCTAGGGTTAAAACCCGCTCTGGCTTCTCAGCAAGCAAGGTCTTCAGATTAACTGTTTTCAGATGACCTACATAGCCCGTGTGGTGATGGTACAGCTTGCCTTCAAGCTTATTACCGGTCACACGGATCTTAGATGCATTAACAATAACGATGTAATCGCCTGTGTCTACATGCGGGGTAAATTCTGGCTTATGCTTGCCGCGCAGACGACGAGCCAGCTCAGTCGCAAGGCGACCCAGTGTCTTATCAGTTGCGTCAACGACATACCAACCACGCTGAACCTCAGCGGGTTTTGCGGAAAAAGTCTTCATTACTAGTGCCCTCAGGGCTCCGGATATATATTGTTCTGCAGCGGGTCTGTCCGCTGAAAGGTGCGCCATAATACTGGTGTTTGCGCCGTATTTCAACGGAATAGGCAGTTTTTCCGTCGAAAGACGCCGTTACCCGTTAAAAAAGTTAAGTTATTGTTTTAAAACTCGTAATCAAGACCAATGGCCGTAATTGTGTCTGTTTTCTCGGTTTCGGGCGGAACATCAGAGTTATTTTGATAGGTGAAAGAGACCGTTAAGCCCAAACTTCCGATAATTGAGAGTCGCAAAGCCGAAACAGCCTCGGTGTAGGTATTGCTACTGCCGGCTGATACTTCGATCGTCTGCGAGAACGTAGATGTATCAGTAATGTTCAGGTCATATTCACCGTAGAGGCGAAGTATCGCTTCACTAATTTCCTCGCCCACAAAGGGCTCTGACTGAGTCCAACCAGCACCGATCTCCCCGTCTAGCTCTTGTCTGTCGGACTTAATAAAGCGACGACCATAAGCGAGTGTCGCAAAGCGCTGATACTCATAACCACTAAAACGGTCTTTTTTATAATCTAAACGACCCACACCGTAATTAAACTCGCTGAAGTCATATTGGCTATTCCACGATGCGCGGTAGTTTTCGGCAGTCGACTCATCATTTGCAGCTGCAGAAAAATAACGGCCGGATAGACCATGATGCCAACGGTTAATGTCATAATTAACGTTAAAGTCAAAATTAGCTGTGTTGTTCTCTGTATTACCCGTTGTCGCCAGATAACCCAGAATAATATTACCGGACCAACGGTCCTCTTCTTCTGCTTCCTGAGCCACGACATTGAACGCGGCCAGAGCCAGCAACGCTGTAAGTGTTATTTTTATAATTTTCACTGTATATCCTGTATATCTTGGTAAAGCCAAAAACTTCAACTAAAGAAGGCGCTGGCGGTCGTTGCGTGCGCATCCCATCGGGCCCCAAACCCGAAGGGCTGCCAATAATACCGATTTGGCTCACCGATACCAG
This sequence comes from uncultured Chromatiales bacterium, assembly GCA_965363345.1. GTDB lineage: Bacteria > Pseudomonadota > Gammaproteobacteria > Steroidobacterales > JABIQA01. Next base: position 4,124 of record CBDTTT010000006.1, on the reverse strand, counting down.
TCCCATAGCAGCTAATTCTTAGGGCAGCCGCATAAAAAGTAGTAATATCGAAGCATGAACAAACGACATATCTCACCTGCTGATCGCTTAATAAGCGAATTTGATACAGCTCTGCGTGTTATCAGCAGCAGGGCGCACAGCCACGGCGCTAATCCCGCTGCCACAGAACCCGAAGCGGACCTCAGCAGCTCTGATAAAAGCGATGCTGCTGCACTCATGCGTGTAAATCATGCCGGAGAGGTCTCCGCACAAGCCCTATATCGTGGGCAGGCGATGATGACACGGGACCCCGAGCTCAGAGCACAGCTGCTAGACGCCGCTGACGAAGAGCACGACCATTTGGCCTGGTGCGAAGATCGGGTAAAACAACTTGGCAGTCATACCAGTGCCCTCAGTCCACTTTGGTACGGCGGATCATTTGCTATCGGAGTTATTGCGGGGCTAGCCGGAGACAAGATCAGTTTGGGCTTTCTCGCTGAAACCGAAGATCAGGTAACCGCGCACCTCAACAGTCACCTTAAACGACTACCAACCAACGATATGCGCAGTAAAAAGATCGTTACTCAGATGCGTGATGATGAAATGCGTCACAGCACTCACGCGATAGAACAAGGCGGCGAAGAACTTGCCGAACCGGTTAAAAAAGTGATGGCCTTTGCATCAGGAATTATGACCAGACTGGCGTATCGAATCTAAGATTCGGGTTTATTTGCATAATAAGCTCTGAAATCCCTGTTAGTGCTTGCTCTTATCGTCGGAAAGTATTACAAAAGGCAACGGGTTATTTAGGAGACATAAGATGGCTGAGGCCGGTAAAGTTTTAAGTGATATTCCTTCGATCAACAGGTTTCTCACATACTGCAGAGTACGCACAGCACCGTCAAAAACTGTGATGATTCATGCCGGAGATACTCCGGACTCGCTCTATTACATCGTGAGTGGCTCTGTCGAAGTCATGATCGAAGATGAAGACGGCAACGAAATGGTGCTGGCTTATCTGAACAAAGGTCAATTCTTTGGTGAAATGGGGCTTTTCAAAGATCAACCGCAACGTAGCGCCTGGGTTCGGACCCGAATCGAATCAGAAATTGCTGAAATGACATATCCCAGATTTCGCCAGATTGCCAGCGAAAACCCTGGCCTGATATTTGAACTGGCAACGCAGTTGGCGACACGCTTGGATCGCACCAACCGTAAACTTGGTGATCTCGCATTCGTTGATGTTACAGGTCGTGTAGCTCACGCGATCATGGACCTATGTAACGAACCGGATGCAATGACTCACCCTGAAGGCATGCAGATCAAAGTAAGCCGTCAGGAGCTTTCCCGATTGGTAGGCTGCTCCCGTGAAATGGCGGGCCGCGTACTGAAAGTATTAGAAGAGCAAGGCTTGGTTACAGCTAGCGGCAAGACAATCGTTGTCTTTAACGCCCGGCCTAAGCAGACACTAACTGCTTAAGCTAGCAAGCCATAGAAATAAAAAAGGCCGTCATAATGACGGCCTTTTTTATTTCTAGCTGCTCCAGCTACTAATCTTGGCTGTGACCTCAATCTGCTAGTCACCAACGGTCGAAAGCTCCGCACGCATCTTGGCAATAGTTGCCTGATAATCATCTGTACCAAAAATTGCTGAGCCCGAGACAAAGGTATCGGCGCCGGCAGCTGCAATTTCAGCGATATTGTCGACTTTAACCCCACCGTCAATTTCCAACAGAATCTCTCGGTCCTGCAAGCTGATGAGCTCCCTCGCAATACTCAATTTAGTGAGTGCCTCGGGAATAAAGCTTTGCCCGCCAAAACCCGGGTTAACCGACATAATCAAAATAAGATCAAGCTGGTCAATAACGTGTTCAAGCCAGGTCAGTGGCGTTGCCGGATTAAAAACCAAACCGGGTTTACAGCCAGCCTCACGAATCAAGTTAATAGTGCGGTCAACATGCTCACTAGCCTCGGGGTGAAAGCTAATATAAGTGGCTCCGGCGTCAGCAAAATCCTGCACTAGGCGATCGACCGGCTTTACCATCAAATGCACATCGATTGGCGCGGTAACGCCGTGCTTTACTAAAGCCTCACAAACCAAGGGTCCGATAGTTAAATTCGGCACATAGTGATTATCCATCACATCGAAGTGCACGATATCTGCACCAGCAGCCAGCACGTTGTCTACCTCTTCACCAAGTCTGGCGAAATCGGCAGACAAAATTGAAGGGGCTATTTGGTAGTTACTCATTTACAGATATCTCCTTTAGATATCGCGGGCTCTGGCAGATACGGTCATTGTATGGGGGCAAGGCTGCTATTTGAAGCCGCGTGACTCTTTAATCACTTCATAGGCCGCTCGAATTTCACGGGTCTTCTCTTTCGAAACTTCCAACATCGAATCTGGTAAGCCTTTCGCCATCAGTTTGTCGGGGTGATGCTGATTCATCAGCCTGCGATACGCCGTCTTAACTTCTTTGTCCGTAGCGCCTGGCTCAATACCTAAGGCTCTATAGGCTTGCCCAATATCACGCTCCGGACTTGCAGCACTATTTGCATTGCCTCCGCCAAAACTACGCTGGGCGCGCAATATGGCTTCCAACTGAGCCAATTCAACCCGGCTTACACCCAGCCCTGATGCTATGCGCCACAGCGAATCACGTTCGGCGGAATCGATAGAACCTTTGCTCAGTAGTAAATAGAACTGTATTTCTAGAAAACTCCGGCTCAGCAGCTTCTGTCCGCCACTGACGGTCCGCAGCTTAGAAACCTGTGCATCAAGGTCAAAGCCGGCTGATTTGCCCTCAGAAAACAGCACGATAGCCTCTTTGACCTGATCAGGACCCAGGCGCAGCTGATGCATGACACTGCGGGCCGCACGAATTTCATCTTCTGAAACATGACCATCCGCTTTGGCCAAATGGCCCATAACCAGAAACGTCGACCTGAAAAAGACCTGCTGGACCTCTCCGGAGCTTCCTGCGAAGCCAGCACCGGTGGCTGCGCGCGCTCTAGCCTTATCAAACTGGTGCCCCCAAGCAATGCCCAGCCCAATAATAAAGAGGCGCCAAGGGCCCATCATCCCTGAAGTGAGCAGGTAAGCCACTAACCCACCAACAATTTTTCCAATCCACGGCATTTAACGTCTAAATCCTTAAAAAGAAATCGCATACGGAATTCACCCCGCGCGCTGGTGAGGCTACAATAGCGAGCCACGAAATCAACCGAAAGGTCCGATCAAACCAATGAACAAACCAGCACACGCCGCACTGTATGAATCCAGTGTGACAGGGCTCACCCGTCTTAATCAAGGCAAGGTGCGCGATATTTATGAAGTCGATGACAAACACCTGTTGATTGTTACAACCGATCGTTTATCCGCGTTCGATGTCATCCTCCCAGATCCCATTCCGGGCAAAGGCGTTGTGCTAACGCAAACAGCAAACTTCTGGTTTAACCGAACAACCGATATCGTCGATAACCACCTCACAGACAAAACTGTGGCCGACGTAGTTCCTGAAGCAAGCGAAGTGGAAGCACTTGAAGACCGCTCCATTGTCGTCAAGCGATTAGCCCCTCTGCCTATTGAAGCTGTGGTCCGTGGCTACCTCATCGGCTCCGGCTGGAAGGACTATCAGCAGACAGGCACAGTTTGCGGAATCGATTTGCCCGATGGGTTGGAGATGGCGGCGCAATTGCCCGAGCCAATCTATACACCAGCCACCAAAGCAGAAGTTGGTGACCATGATGAGAACATCAGTTTTGAAAAATCAGTAGAACTTCTCGGCGAAGAGCTGGCGACACGGGTTCGTGACCTGTCAATTGAGATCTATCGTGCGGGTGCTGAATACGCGCTAACGAAGGGCATTATCATTGCAGACACCAAATTTGAATTTGGTTTGGATGAAGATGGCAAGCTGTATCTGATTGATGAAGTCCTTACCCCTGATTCATCGCGCTTCTGGCCTGCCGATCAGTACAAACTTGGCATCAGCCCACCAAGTTTCGACAAGCAGTTTGTTCGTGACTACCTCGAGACCCTCGATTGGGACAAAACCGCTCCGGGCCCATCGCTACCGGAAGACGTGATAGAAAGAACCGCTGACAAATACCGCGAAGCAATGGCTCAACTAACCAGCTAAACG
>CBDTTT010000005.1:0-15175 GCA_965363345.1 uncultured Chromatiales bacterium | reverse complement strand
AACGGCAGCAGTCGAAACAAACCGAAACGGATACAGCCCCCCATGCGGTCCACAGACGCCTGCCGCAGACTCTGATTCTCTAACAGTCCGTTACGTTGAATCCAAGCCCTCAGAACCCCGTGACAAATGGCTGCAACTGTATACAGATCAGCGCTGGGGTTACCTTCACATGCGCAGCACACCTTCATCTGAGGGTTTAATTGAGCCGGCAAATTTCGACATGGTTATACACAGTTATTACGTTGACCCCGCTGGTCAGGAAAACACCCCCGAACTCCGCCGCTGGTCACTGGGTAAAAATGGCACCCTAAGAAATGAAATCGTGATTGATGGCATAAAGGCACTTCGGGTTCAGTTTTCAGAGAACCAGCATGATGCCGCAGCGGGTAAGTGGTTGAATCAGCCCGGGCCGCGAGCCTCCCTCGCCCGTATCGAAATCACAGCGACCGGTCGGTATGCCGGTTCACAAATCGAACACACTACCTCCCGGGTCATCCACCTAAAAAATAATGACATCAACAATAGCGGTCAGCTATGAGCTGGCCGTGTGATAGAGCGCGCGGGGTGGTGCTCATCTCCTGCCTCATTATCCTAACGGCGATGGCGCTCATGGTGATTAGCGGAGCCGACAGATCACTCATAAACCTTAAGCTTGCTGGCAATCAGGTCTATCAGACGCAAAGCTTTTTGCTTGCGGAGTCGGCTGTCGATCGGGGAATTCAGAATCTGCGGCTGAGCCCCGAACTAATCAAAGGGCAAAGCACACTATTGGAAGCAAGCCATCCTCATGGCAAGTATAAAAGCATCACTATTCCAATGGGGACTGACAGCCAATGCGATAGGGTCAATGATGCCCAAATGCCGGGCACGCGCTGGCATGCGGAAGTCATCGGATCAGGCTACGCCAATAGAAATGCCACCGCGCACCATGCCATAGGAATCTCAATCTGCGAGCACGCAGCTGATGGGAGTTTCGGTGAAATTATTACCCGCTATTGGAGGACACTGGACAGCGATGAACTAGCAGCAATAAGCGGCGCCTAAATAGACCTCAGATGCCCTAATACCAAACCTTAACTTCTGCGGTCTTCAGCGGAGCCAGTTCTATCACCGCTGCGACGATCATCTCCACGATCACTCGAACGTCGGCCACCACGTTTCTTTTCAAGAATCAGATGATCCCACATAACCAGAACCACACCCACAGTAATCGCAGAATCAGCTACGTTGAATGCTGGCCAGGAATACTCGCCAACATAAAAAAGTAAAAAATCGATAACGTAACCGTAAACCATACGGTCGATAACATTGCCCAAGGCACCGGCAAGCACTAAAGCCAATCCCAACGACAAAATACGGTGTCGTTCTTTTGGCAAATTCCACTGCCACCAGAGAATGACCACACTGACGGTAAAGGCCAAAGCGGTAAAGAACCATCGCTGCCAGCCCGAAGCCTCGGCAAATAAGCTAAATGCCGCGCCGGTGTTATGCAGCCGCACCAGGTCAAAAAACGGCGTCATGTTGACACGCTGGTATAACTCAAAGCTATCGATGACCATCCACTTGGTTATCTGATCAAGCAGAATAACCACTGCGACCAGCCACAGCCAACGCAGCGATTCTTTTCCGGCAACGGGTATCTGTGGATCATGCATAAAGTCTTACCTCTCCCGCGCCATCAACATTGTCGGCACAACGACCGCATACTTCCTCATGTCCGCTAACTGAGCCAACATCAGGACGGCGATGCCAGCAACGCACACATTTCTCATTTGCACTAGGAACAACGCTCACCCAGAAATCCTCGCATTCTTTAGCATCTGCGGGTTTCGCTGCCACATCGGCAACATAGGCCTCAGAGGTAATAAAAACAAAACGGAGTTCTTCGCCCAAACTCTCTAACGCAGCTTTCATATCACCATCAGCATACAAGGTTATCTCGGCTTCAAGGCCCGAGCCAATAACGCCCGCAGCACGCTGTTCTTCCAAAGCCTTCGAGACACCTTCACGCGCCTTAATAAGGCTATCCCAATCAACGCTAAGCATAGCGGGTTGAGGCACAGCGTAGAACTGATCATAGAATACCGAAGCTTCGCGATCGCCCGGTAACAAATCCCAGATCTCTTCAGCGGTAAAGCTGAGGATGGGAGCCATCAAACGAACCATCGACTCACTAATGTAATACATGGCTGACTGAGCCGAACGTCTGGGGTGGCTATCAGCACCAGTGGTATACAGACGGTCTTTAAGCACATCGAGGTAGAAGCCGCCCAACTCAACAACACAAAAGTTATGGAGCAGCTGATAAGCACGATGGAACTCATAGGTTTCGTACGCTGCTAGGACCTGCGACTGAAGGTCGGCGGTGTACTGCACAGCCCACTTGTCCAGTTCAACCAATTCATCCACCGGAAGAAGATTCTGTTCGGGCTCAAAGCCATTCAAATTACCCAACAGAAAACGCATCGTGTTGCGCATACGACGATAAGAATCTGCTACACGCTTCAGAATTTCATCTGACACCGTCATCTCACCACGGTAATCAGTTGCAGAAACCCACAAACGCAGAATGTCAGCACCCAGGCTATTAGCCACCTTCTGCGGCGCCACGGTATTGCCCAATGACTTAGACATCTTATGCCCCTTGTCATCGACGACAAACCCATGAGTGAGGACCTGCTTGTAGGGTGCTGTGCCATTCATAGCCACTGCCGTAAGCAGTGAACTCTGGAACCAGCCACGATGCTGGTCAGAACCCTCCAAATACAAATCTGCCGGATAGTCGATCTCATCGCGATTATTTGTCACACAATGATGCACCATGCCCGAGTCCATCCAGACATCCATAGTGTCGGTAGTGCGCTCGTATTCATCGGCAGCATCACCCAAAAACTCGGCAGGGTCCGCATCAAACCAGGCATCGATACTGCCGGCATCCATCTTGTCAGCAATCACATCAAGCAAAGCGGGTGTATCGGGATGCAACTCACCGGTTTCTTTATGCACAAACAATGGTATCGGCACACCCCAGGTACGCTGACGCGAGATACACCAATCGGGACGGCCGGAAACCATACCTTCGATTCGCTGCTCACCCCAACCCGGAATCCACTGCACATCACCAATTGCATTCAATGCATCTTTGCGCAAGCCATTCTGATCAAGACTGACGAACCACTGTGGTGTTGCACGGAAAATAAGCGGAGTCTTGTGGCGCCAGCAATGCGGGAAGCTGTGATCAAACGCTTCCTGATGCAACAAACGACCATTGTCTTCGAGTTGCTGCAAAATCTCTTTTGCGGCTTTATAAATATACTGCCCTGCATAGAGTTCGGTAGTGCTCAGATAGACACCATCACCGCCGACAGGGTTGTCCAGCGGTAAGTCATACTGCACACCCACCACGAAATCTTCCTGACCATGACCAGGTGCGGTATGAACCGCGCCAGTGCCCGCATCGAGGGTCACATGCTCTCCGGTAATAACCGGCACAATCCGCTCGTAAAACGGATGCTGCATCTCAAGGCCCTGCAGTGCAGCACCCTCGAAAGAGGCCAGCACACGCGTGTTCTCCGCACCGTAACGCTGCAGTGAATCTGCTGCCAGGCCTTTGGCCAGCACCAAGCGCTCAACCACGCCCTTTATCTCAGTCTCGACCAAAACGTATGGCAACTCAGCGTTTAGTGCTACGGCCTGATTAGCCGGCAGTGTCCATGCTGTCGTCGTCCAGATTGGAACCGAAACATTACAGTCTTTGCGATCAAAATCATCGGTGGCGTCATCATGCACACGCTTATACAACTCATCAGGAGTAACCACGGCAAACCGGACATCAATCGCAACTGACTGCTTGTCCTGATACTCAACTTCGGCCTCAGCCAATGCGGAGCGACAGTCGAGACACCAATGGACAGGCTTATAGCCTCGATACAGATGACCATTTTCAATGATCTTCTTGAAGCCTCGTACCTGATCAGCTTCAAACTTTGGGTCGAGCGTTAGATAGGGGTTATCCCAGTCACCCAAAACACCCAGGCGTTTGAACTCCTCCCGCTGACCGTCAACCTGACGCAAAGCGTATTCGCGGCACGCCTGACGGAATTCGGTTGCGTTTAATTTCTTACCAACCTTACCTTTCTTCTTCTCAACTTGAAGTTCGATAGGCAAGCCATGACAATCCCAACCGGGAATATAAGGCGCATCAAAGCCCGCCAGAGTGCGCGACTTCGTGACGATATCTTTTAGAACCTTGTTAACCGCATGACCAATATGAATCGGGCCATTCGCGTACGGAGGGCCATCAAGTAATACAAATTTAGGTCGCCCTTCAGAGCGCTTGCGCAGCTCACCATAACGATCTTCTGCATACCACTTCTTCAGCATCTCAGGTTCGCGATTGGCAAGGTTCGCCTTCATCGGAAACTTGGTATTAGGCAGGTTTAACGTGTCTTTATAATCTGTCACTGTTTGTATCCAATACGTAATCTATTTCTGTTGTGCCGCAACCAGGATTTTTCTGGCCTCTGCTGCATCAACGTGCATTTGTTCCGTCATACTTTCTAAATCAGGAAACTTCTCTTCATCGCGGAGCTTGGCAACAAACTCCACATCGATATATTTGCCATAAATATCATCCGAGAAGTCGAAAATATGCACCTCAAGGATAGGTTCAATGCCATCGACAGTCGGACGCGTACCTAAGCTGGCTATAGCATCCAGCGGTTGAGCACCGAGCCCTAATACCCGCACGGCAAATATACCGACTATCGGACTGAGCTTGCGGTTGAGCTTTATGTTTGCGGTTGGAAACCCAAGCGTATGCCCGAGCCGCTGACCCGAAACTACTCTGCCGGACATCAAATAACGCCGCCCAAGCAACGTACGCGCCTTATTCAGATCGCCATCCAACAATGCTGAACGTACCGCAGTACTCGAAACCCGAAGACCATCCTGCACGACACTGCCAACCTGCTCTACAGTAAAACCATAATGCTTACCGGCAGTCACCAGGTCGTCAATCGTACCACTGCGGTTGCGGGCAAAATGAAAATCATCGCCGACCACCAAGTGTTTAATATTCAAGGTTCCGATGAGCAATTGCTCAACAAAAGCCTCTGGCTCCAACGAACTAAAAGAACGCTGAAACCGCGGGCAATAAAATACATCGACGCCAGCCGCCTTCAGCGCCTGATACTTTTCACGGAATCGCATTAAACGCGCTGGCGGTGCCCCGGCACTGAAATATTCCTGTGGCGTTGGCTCAAAAGAGAACATCAGCGCAGGTAGCCCATGTGCCTCAGCCTCAGCCAATACCCGCCCTAAAATCAGCTGATGCCCGACATGCAAACCGTCAAACACGCCAATAGTGGCCACGCAGCCATCGCGTAGCACTTCAGGGGTCTTATTGGGTTGGCGGATCAGTAGCATCCCGGCATCATCTGGTTCTGTTCGGGGACAAGCCCCAATGTGTATTCCAACGGGGAATTATAAGGAGTGGCCGGATGATTTGATACGCAGATGTGAAATCCGTACACCGGTAGCAAACAACACACCCAAATATGCTGCGGCACCACCTGCCACAGCTAAGGCCAGCCAGAGGCACCGGGTAAGCGTACCTACCTGATACCAAGCGTCTAACGGCGGAGAAAACTCGACAAGCAACATTCCCATCACAGCATTTGCCACCAATAACTGCAGCAACAAACGCCGCCATCCTGGCAACAAACTCAGCACGCCCGCTTTCCGTAACCCCTTATAAAGCAGGAAGGCATTCAAAAATGCGCTAAGAGAAGTAGCAATAGCAAGTGCGGCATGCGGGCCGGGAAGGTCATTTTTGATCCAAAATGTCACTAGCACAACATTCAGAATCAAATTTGCAGCAAATGCGATGAGGCCAACCTTTACCGGGGTTTTGGTATCCTGCCGCGAGAAATACCCAGGCACAAGTACTTTTACCAGGGTAAATCCAAGCAACCCAAACGAATACGCCATCAAACTCAAACGTGCCATTTCAACAGCATTGGTATCAAATAAACTACCGTAGAATATTGTCGCAATTGCAGGACCTGCGAGCACGAACAAGCCAACGGCAGCAGGTGTCGCTACCACAGCGACCAAACGCAAGGCCCAGTCCAAGGTATCCGAAAAGCCATTCATTGAATCGCCACTGTACTGACGCGACAAACTGGGCAGCACGACAGTTGCCAGTGCAATGCCAAACACGCCCAGCGGAAATTCCATTAACCGGTCAGAGAAATACAGCCAACTCACACTGCCCGTCACCAAAAACGTTGCGATCATCGTGTCGAATAAAATACTGATCTGAGCAACCGAAGAGCCAAACAATGCCGGTGCCATTAGTTTCATTATTCGCCGGACGCCTGAATCATGCCAACCCCAACGCGGCATGCCCAGCATGTTCACGCCACGTAAAAACGGCACCATAAACAACAGTTGCAACAAACCGGCAACGAACACACCCATTGCCAGGATGATTCCGGGGTTGCTGCTGTAGGGCGCTATGTACGCGGCAAAGCCAATCAACACGACATTAAGCAGCACAGGGGCAAATGCAGGTGCCGCAAACTTTTGATATGTATTGAGTATCCCGCCAGCTAGTGCGGTTAATGAGATAAAAAACAAATAGGGAAAGGTGAAGCGCAGCATATCGGTTGCCAACGCGAACTTATCGGCACTCTCCGGAGCCTCAGAAAACAGCCAGCCCATGCCAAACAGACCAATCAGCAGCGGAGCTGCGACCACACCAATAGCCGTAAACACGAATAGCACGATGCCCAATGTGCCCGCGACATTATTAACAAGCGTCTTAACTTCTTCTGGAGAACGCGATTCCTCGTATTCAGCAAACACCGGCACAAAGGCTTGTGAAAATGCACCCTCGGCAAAAAACCTTCGAAAAATATTAGGTATTTTGAATGCGACGAAAAAAGCATCCATCACCAGACCCGCGCCAAAATAGCGCGCATAGACCATGTCACGCAGCAAACCGAGCACGCGCGACAGCATGGTCATGCTGCCAACAACGACCGTTGATTGCAGCAAGCCCTTCGACTTAGCGGCAGCAGGTTTTGCCGGGGAAGGCTTACTCGAACCCTGTTTTTCTGTATCCGACTCAGCCACCGCTAAACCCTTGCATTGCGCCAAATTTGCGCGTGTTGAGCCCAGAAATGCCTGCTACGCGAAACCAAATTGGCTTGCATCAATCCGGCAATATCCCTGTTCGCACCACCCATAAGCCGCCTATTCTATACGCTTCAGGCGGAATAAAGGCAGATCCAGCATCGTATAAAGGTAGTTCAGCTGAAAAATACGCGACGAATCCTGATTGTAAGTGCGGGAAAACATTGACATCAGGCTGCCAAATCTTAAGAATACGAATCCCTTTGGAGCGCGGGCTAATTCCGCAGCTCGAAACGCCTGCATTAAGTAGCAGACAAAAACAGCACAGGACACCCACGTGGCAAATATTAAATCAGCGATCAAACGCGCTAAAACTAGTGAAAAACAACGCCAGCATAACGTTGCTCTGCGTTCACGTATGCGCACCGCGATCAAGAAAGTTATGGTAGCGAGCGAAGAAGGCAATGCCGAAGCCGCTGCAGCAGCTTATAAAGAAGCAGCGCCAAAGATTGACAGCATGGTCAACAAAGGCCTGATCCATGGCAACAAAGCTGCACGCACTAAGAGTCGCCTTAACAAGCGCGTTCGTGCAATCGGCGCTTAATTACTAAAGCGCTCGTAAAGAAGACACAAAAAACCCGGCTATTAGCCGGGTTTTTTTTTGCTTAACTTTTAAGTTGTAACCGTAAGTAAGTTGCAACCGACAAAAGCCTGCCCTAGATATTTCTATATCGGGCTGTAGGGCTCGTCTACTTTAGTTTCTTCTGCTGCTTCAGCATTGATCTCTTCAAGACGCCGCATAAGGTCACCAACGAGTTTGCGCGTGCCATCGCCAGTGATTGCACTAATACGATAAACGGGACCGTCCCAATTCAATGCAGCGCACAACTCCTGTTCGACTGCAACGCAGGCTGCTTCGTCTAGCAAATCTGTCTTATTGAGAACTAACCAACGCTCGCGCTCAGCGAGATCATGACTAAATTTATCCAACTCCGTCAAAATACTTAGCGCATCCTCAACCGGACTGCCCGTACCTTCTAAGGGTTCAACATCGACCATGTGCAATAAGATGCGATTACGGTTCAGATGCCTTAGGAAACGTGTACCCAGACCGGCACCATCTGCGGCCCCCTCAATCAAGCCAGGAATGTCTGCCATCACGAAACTTCGATGTGATTCCAGTGAAACGACGCCCAGATTCGGATGCAAAGTAGTAAAGGGATAGTCCGCCACCTTAGGCCGGGCCGAAGATACAGAACGAATCAGAGTCGACTTGCCCGCATTAGGCAGCCCAAGCAAACCCACATCTGCGAGCACAATAAGTTCCAGCCTAATATTGCGACCTTCGCCCTGGTCGCCGGTTGTCGAGCGCTTCGGTGCCTGATTAACGCTAGTTTTAAAGTGCACATTGCCCAAGCCGCCCTTACCGCCGTATGCGATCACCAGGCGCTCGTCATGATCGGTTATATCACCGATCAATTCGCCCGTATCATTTTCAATTACACGGGTGCCGCAAGGTACCGGCACTTCGAGCACATCACCCGACTTACCTGTACGATTTCTCTTGCTACCACCCTCACCATTCTCTGCATGATACTTTCGCGATACGCGGAAATCGGCCAGCGTGTTAATGCCCTCATGACCTACGAGAACGACGTCAGCACCTCTGCCCCCGTCACCACCATCAGGGCCACCACGGGGAATATATTTCTCACGCCTAAAACTCGAACTGCCGGCACCGCCGTCGCCCGCACGCGCTCTAATCGTGGCTTCATCAACAAATTTCATAATTGCATTCTACCGTTGATTGCTTATCAACTCAGATATATGTGACGGGAATTGCAGTGGTGTACTTCAATTCTTCCATCGAAAAGCTTGAACTCACATCAGTAAACTCAAGCGCTGTGATCATTTGTTTATACACCTGATCAAAAATCTCGATACTTGGGACCACGACGCGCAGCAGATAATCGGTATCGCCACTCAAACGATGCGCCTCGATAATCTCAGGCGTATTGCGCACCACCTCACGAAACCGATCCACCCAGTCCGACGCATGGCGATTGGCCCGCACAGAAACAAATACGGTAATTCCCACATTCATCTTTTGGCGGTCTAACAATGCCACCCGGTTTCTTATGAAGCCCTGTTCTTCAAGCCTTTGAATACGTCGCCAACAGGGGGTTGTGGTCAACCCCACCTGCTCAGCCACCTGAGCGGCCGTTAGCATCGCATTCTCTTGTAACAGATCCAATATTTTTCTATCTTTAGCATCCATAGTAAATATTTCTATATTATCTAATAAAACAGTATATATATTCTAATATATTGCCTATATACGCAAACTTTGCAAGCACTTTGCGTATAAATACGTATATTCTGGTTAAAGATTTTAAGGAGATCCCAAATTGGAATTAGCCACTCAACAAATTCAGCCTGCGCTGTCCCGCTTCCCCACTGGCAGGAACTCGCAGCTTGAATCTCTGGTAAAAGCTGTACGGACCACCCTATCCGTGCCCACTGACCATATCGATGACATTCCGCCAAGTGTTGCATCCAAGCTACAAGGCTTCCTATCGGCCACGGAACTCCTGAATCAATCTCAGAGACAACCTGACGCAGAAAACTACCGTCGCCACACTCTGTATAGAGACAAAGACGGCCAGTTCACGATTCTGGCACTGGTATGGCTACCCGGGCAGGAAACCCCTATACACGCCCACATGGCCTGGGGAGCCGTTGGTCTTTACTCTGGCGAACTGAATGTCAGTAACTATGAAATATTCGGTACCCGCGCAGGATCAATGCACTTGAAACAGGTCAGTGAGATTGATGCTCGCGAAGGTGACGTTACGTCTGTCACTGGCGGTATCGATGATATTCATCGAATTAAAAACATAAGCAGCAAACCGGCAATCAGCATTCATGTCTATGGCATGGACGTTCCACAGGATTCACAGGCACTTAATATTCTGTTTCCTCAATAAGCCGGAACATATCCTCCGAAGTCCTGCAACTCTCCCCCAGAATGTGGCAGGCATGAAAAAGCCCCATCTGCATCAGCAGGCGGGGCTTTTTTATACACTTTTTACCGACAAGCCCTAAGGCTTAGATCGCAATATCGACGATGCTCACGAACTGACGCATCTTAGGACCGCGACGGGTGAACTTAACCCTGCCATCAGCCTTAGCAAATAATGTGTAGTCTTTGCCTACACCAACGTTCGGGCCTGCATGGTACTTAGTACCGCGCTGACGAATGATGATGTTACCAGCGATAACTTTTTCGCCACCAAAGCGTTTCACGCCAAGGCGTTTACTCTCTGAATCGCGACCGTTGCGAGTACTACCCGCAGCTTTCTTATGTGCCATTGCTTAAGCCTCTGCTTCGTCAGCCGCTACTGCTTTCTTAGCGGCCTTCTTCTTAGCTGCACCACCCTTAATACCGGTGATTTCTACTAATGTGAACTGCTGACGATGTGTACCCATGCGCAGATAGTTCTTACGGCGCTTGAATTTAACAACGTCTACTTTTTTGGTTTTACCCACTGCGATAACCTTAGCTTCGACCTTGCCACCGGAAACCAGTGGAGTACCGATTTTAATGTCGGCGCCTTCGCCAACCATCAATACTTCGTCGAATGAGACCTTGTCGCCTTCGGCAACAGGAAGTCTCTCAATTTGCAGGGTATCGCCCTTAGCGGCACGGTACTGCTTACCACCAGTTTTAAATACGGCGTACATCGTTGGAATACTCCAAATACGAAAGAGTCTCACGGAAAAAACACCAGGAGACCCGGAAAGGAGGCGGAATTTTATATAGTCGTAGCCGTTTAATCAATGGCTTAGTGAGATTCAATTACGATTCTGAGCTGATATTCCTGAATTTGCAGCCTGAGACTCTTCCAAATCTCCCGCTGAACACCAGATTCTGTTCATCTCGTCCGCTAACCTAACTCCCGCCTGCGCGAGACGCACATCAATTATCTCTTTAGAATCAGTCAGGTAAGCATCAGATAGCTCGGGAAGGCCATTGCGACTGCGCCGTGCCGACCTGGAGTAGTCATAAGCTGCCGGACGCAAATCCATTGACTCCTGCACCCAGTCTTCGGGCGCGGCATCCAGCCACTCCTCCTCCTGCCCGGCACTCAGAGCCAACAATGCCGCAGTGTAGTCCTGAATACTTTGGTCACCGTACTGCAGAAGACCTGTGTCCCAAACTGAGTGAAGGCTGGTTTTCTTCTGATCTAACAACACCTTAAGTTTATTGCCACCCAAGTCCTTCTTGTAGCCGGTATGCAGAGGCTGATGCACATCAACGACAAAATGCACCAGAAACAGCATCGCATAGCGGCGCTGCTCAATATCGGCGTTGGTATCTGCTAACTCAGCCCGGAACTTATAGATAGCACTCAGCACATCACCCTCAGAGCTTCGCGGAATTTCCACCGAAAACGTGCTGCCTTCTACATTTATATAGTGCCATGGACGTGTGTATGACCACTCCTTACGATACCGGACCTTATCGGCCCAACTTCCGGCCGTAACAAACGGGTACTTGCCATTGAGAACCTTAAGCTGCTGCTGCGCTTCGGCACACAAGTACTCTTCTGCAACCTCACCCGCTAAACGGTGCCCAAGGTAACCAAAGGCAGTGGCTGGCATATGCCAACATAGGGGTATAAGCACAACTACTAACCGCAAAAATTTTACAGCACCATTCATCATCGGCATTATTGACACACTTATGCATCTAGTCCAAGAAAAAAATTCGTCTTTTGACCTCAAAAGCATCCGCGAACAACTCAACGATGACTGGCCATCTGTAAACCGTGAAATCATTACCCAACTCAGCAGCGATGTTGCTCTGGTTAATAGTGTTGCCAACTACATCGTAAATAGTGGCGGCAAGCGCTTGCGACCACTACTGGTTCTGCTATCTGCACGCGCCTGTGGTTATCAGGGTGACCAGCACGTTCTTGCTGCGGCAATTATAGAGTTCATTCACACCGCAACCTTATTGCACGATGATGTTGTTGATGAATCAACACTGCGCCGCGGACAGCAAACAGCTAATGCGGTATTCGGCAGTTCTGCAAGCGTGCTGGTTGGCGACTTCCTGTACTCACGATCATTCCAGATGATGGTGCAACTCGGGCAGATGCGGATCATGGAAATTCTCGCCGAAGCCACCAACACAATAGCCGAAGGCGAAGTACTGCAGTTAATGAACTGCAACGACCCGGACACGACCGAAAAGCAGTACATGGAAGTGATCGAGCGCAAAACTGCCAAGCTGTTCGATGCGGGCATGCTTATCGGCGCAATACTAGCTGATCAAACACGTAACGTTGAAGATGCGATGAGTTTGTATGGCCGTAAACTTGGCACAGCATTCCAACTTGCCGACGACGCTCTCGACTACAGCAGCAACAACGAAGATCTTGGTAAAAATGTAGGTGATGACTTGGCAGAAGGCAAACCAACACTGCCTTTAATCCATGCCTTGCGACGCGGTAGCGCGCCTGAGCAACTGGCAATACGCAAAGCGATTGAAGAAGGCGGTCTCGATCAGCTGGATACAATCATTGCGGCCATAGAATCAACCGGAGCACTTGCGTACACCATGCAACAAGCACGCATTGCTGCAGATGAAGCTGTTGCGGCGCTGGTAACTGTTCCTGAATCATCTTTTAAAGAGTCTTTAATAGCGCTCGCGCACTTTGCTGCCGACCGGCGCTATTGATGGACAGCAGCTTCGATTTCAAAGATAAGAAAGACCTACTAAACGCTCAGGTTAAGCTTCGCGGTAGCCTGGATGGCGCTGCAGTTTTCTGGTTTATGCGTGGCACTCAATACGGCGTTGTCGATCTCGAACCCATCCCTTTTTACAATATGTGCAATGGCAGTTTTCAGCGCATTACGCAAATTGATGACGATACGTATCAGATTGCCATGCTCGAACTGTCTTACTTCACCGACATCAATACCGGCGAACCCTTGCGCAAATTCACAAATCCTTACAACGGTGAAGTATGCGATATGCCCGCAGAAGTGTTTGGGCCCAATAAGGTAAGCATGACATTAGAAGGTCTGCAGCCACCCAAACAATTTCCGTTCGGCACGCTCACGTTTGATGGTGAACTTGGTCCTGCCCATGCCATAGGTGACGACTTCTGGATCCGCGAAGAAACCAAGGTAAGGATGCTGTCCGACAACCCTGCATTTGGTGACTACCTTTACAACGAAATCGTGAATTATCGGGGCAGCTTTAAAGATATCTGCAATCCTGATATTGGCAATGTAAACGCGACAATCGACTACCACACCACCAGCAATTTTCGTCCCTGGATGCAGATGGGTGATCTCGCCGGCAACCTCGAATCACAAGCTACAGGTAAAAAAATAGCCCGCGTGGAAGACTTCCCCGCCGACTATCTGGAACTTGCACAAAAACTACATCCGGAATTTATCGCAGACCCGATTGCTGTGCTTGATGCGCCACCTAAGTTTCCGTCATAAACGGAGGCTAGGCGCACTGGATGGTTACAAAGCTTCGTAGCTAAACTTCTGGCCACCAAGTGATGCTTCATACATAAGGCCACCCTTAGCAACCGTATAAACGGCCATGCCATTGGTGTAATTCGAAGACTTGCCCCCACCTGTTTTTTCGGTTGTGCCGACTGCGGCTGAAGATCCTTTAGTGCCCGCTTCAGCCTGAGCAGATGCTGTCAAGGCAACTGCTGTTGCCTGAGCACCGAATTCAAATTTTCCTGTAGTGAAAGCAGTATAGGCATCGGCATTCTGAAATAGCACCATCTGACTATATGCTTGCCCACCTGCCTGAAAGCCCACAGTAACCTGACCCATCTTACTGGTACCTGTCTGACCACCACCTTGGTACACACAACCAGCGCCACCAGCACCGCCAATTACGAAACCACCCTTGCCAATAGTCGGAAAGACCGCATACCCATAGGCCGATGCGATTAAGGCGGCAACATTGCCGCTCAAAGACTTAAAGCTCTGCACCGACTTCTGACAGTCGGCCGAAGTTGGGTCAGCGGAAGCATTCGATACCAGCAGAACAGATACTGTCGCAGTACACACAGCACTTTTAAGCAATCTTATTAAATTCATAACAAACCCCCAATATAGAAAATCCAAACCTTGCAATCAGGTTATAGCATGATGCACAGCACCCCTCCAACTTAGGGGCTACACAAATAATGTGCTGCCTTAACTAGATTATAAAAGCGTCGGCATTATGCGGGCCCACTGTTCGGAGAGGGACTCGCAACACGACGTAATATCGAGCTTTGCTTCAATGCGCTGGCAGACGACCGTAATGCCGTATTTTTCGAGTGCCGGCTTGGGGTCTCCCATATAGTAGAGCCGCGATGCACCATGAGAACCAGATCGAAGCAACGCTGTTATGTGCCTCTACTCGAATATTTTGGTCGTTCTCGAATACCATACGAAGATACAAGAAAATAGAGTGGTCGAACCTATTATTCACGGCTTGTCCCTGCATTAGCTATGCAAGAATGCGGTTCGACCCTATTAAGGCACTGCTACTAAGGAACTGGTATGAGAAGCGGAGAAATCGACTTCCCTGACAAAGACATTCCGCTACGCGAGGATGTCAGTTTACTCGGCGCGCTGGTCGGGCAAATGCTGTCTGAGCAGGGTGGTGAGGCGCTGTTCAACAAGGTCGAGCGGGTTCGCCGTACGGCAATCGCGCGGCGCGAGGGCACACCGGTTAACGATGATCTGGCAACGCTGGTTAGCGGTTTAGCGGTGCCCGAGGCGTTGGACCTGGTGCGTGGATTTGCGGCTTATTTTCAGGTCGTCAATCTGGCCGAGCTGGTACATCGAATCCGCCGTCGGCGTGATTATCAGCGTGCTAACAAAACATCACAACCGCGCGGCATCCACGACACGATTGCCCGTCTGGCTGCAGCGGGTCTTGAGTTCGATGGCGTGCAGGACTACTTAAGCGGCATTCTATACGAGCCGGTATTTACCGCGCATC
>CBDTTT010000004.1:0-15562 GCA_965363345.1 uncultured Chromatiales bacterium | reverse complement strand
TGTGCCCACGTTTACATGCGGCTTATTACGCTCAAACTTTTCTTTAGCCATCGAACCGATCTCCGAATCTTTTAATTATTAGTTCTTGTCTATCTACTCGCCATTTACGATGCGATTTACCACGTTTCGTGGCACCTCTGCATAGCTGGCAAATTCCATCGAATAGGTTGCGCGGCCCTGCGTCATAGAACGCAAACTGGTCGCATAACCAAACATTTCAGCCAACGGTACATCCGCCCTGACAATTTTGCCGGCGGGTGACTCGTCCATACCCGAAAGGATGCCGCGACGACGGTTCAAATCACCGTTTACGTCACCCATGTACTCATCCGGAGTAACTATCTCTACGGACATCATGGGCTCGAGCAGCGCCGGATCAGCCTTCAGCGCACCTTCGCGGAAGGCTATCGAGGCGGCTATCTTAAAGGCAACTTCGCTAGAGTCAACATCATGATATGAGCCATCTATCAGCGCAACGTTCATATCAACGACCGGATATCCAGCAATGACGCCGCTTTCCATTGAATCCAGGGCCCCTTTTTCGACCGCTCCAATGTACTCACTAGGTACTGCACCACCCGTAATTTCATTAGAAAAAGCGAAGCCTTCACCCTCTTTTGCGGGAGAAATGCGCAAAACGACGTGTCCATACTGACCACGACCACCCGATTGGCGCACAAATTTACCTTCCTGCTCGACTGTTTTGCGAATTGTTTCGCGATAAGCGACCTGCGGATTACCCACGCGGGCCTCTACAGTAAATTCACGCTTCATCCGTTCCACAATAATATCCAGGTGCAGCTCGCCCATACCCGAAATAATGGTCTGGCCCGACTCCTCATCTGTCTTTACGCGGAACGAGGGGTCTTCTTTGGCCAGCTTTTGCAGCGCAGCAGCCATCTTGTCCTGGTCAGCCTTGGTTCTAGGCTCAACAGCCACAGAAATCACAGGCTCAGGAAACTCCATACGCTCTAGCGTTATTACATGACCGGGCGCAACCAGGGTATCGCCAGTTGTGACATCCTTCAGACCAACGGCAGCAGCTATATCGCCTGCACGTACTTCCTTGATCTCTTCACGATCATTGGAGTGCATCTGCAGCAAGCGGCCAACACGCTCTTTCTTACCCTTAATAGGGTTGTAAACCTGATCACCCGATTTAAGAACACCAGAGTAGACCCTGAAAAAGGTAAGGCTACCGACAAACGAGTCACTAGCAATTTTAAAGGCCAGAGCCGCAAAAGGCTCCTCATCTGTCGGCAAACACGGTGCTTCTGAGCCGTCATCGCGCTCGCCGGTAATAGGCGGGACATCCAGAGGCGAAGGCATGTAGTCGATTACGGCATCAAGCACTGCCTGAACACCTTTGTTCTTAAACGCGGAGCCGCACATTGCGACAACCAATTCATTTGCGATGCTGCGTGTGCGCAAACCAGCCTTAATATCTTCGGCAGAAAGATCCCCGCTCTCGAAGTACTTTTCCATCAGGTCATCGTTGGCTTCAGCTGCAGCCTCAACCATCTTTTCGCGCCACACTTTTGCATCTGCCATCAGCTCAGCAGGAATATCCGCATACTCAAAACTCGTACCCATGTTGTCTTCAGACCAATACACGGCCTGCATACGAATCAGGTCGATAACGCCTTTGAAATCTTCCTCAGCCCCGATTGGGAGTTGCACAGGAACAGGATTCGCGCCCAGGCGGTCTCTAACTTGGTCAACAACACGCAAAAAGTCTGCGCCGGTACGATCCATTTTGTTGATGAATGCCATGCGCGGCACATGGTACTTGTCGGCTTGACGCCAAACGGTTTCGGACTGAGGCTCAACGCCACCGACAGCACAAAAAACTGCAACTGCGCTATCGAGCACACGCAAAGACCGCTCAACCTCAATAGTGAAGTCGACGTGCCCGGGGGTATCAATGATATTAATGCGGTGCTGGGGGAACTGCCCCCCCATACCTTTCCAGAAGCAAGTGGTTGCAGCTGAGGTGATCGTAATGCCACGCTCCTGCTCTTGCTCCATCCAATCCATAACAGCGGCGCCGTCATGGACCTCACCTATCTTGTGAGAAACTCCTGTGTAAAACAGGATGCGTTCCGTAGTTGTAGTCTTACCAGCATCAATGTGAGCCATGATGCCGATATTACGATAACGCTCAATTGGGGTAATGCGTGCCACAACTCAACCTTGTAAAAGATCACGCCGCAGCGCACACGGCGCTTACCAACGGTAGTGAGAGAAAGCCTTGTTAGCTTCAGCCATACGGTGGGTATCTTCACGCTTCTTAACAGCGCTGCCGCGATTATCGGAAGCATCCATCAACTCATTCGCAAGACGCTGTGACATTGTCTTTTCGCTGCGCGCACGTGATGCATCGATAACCCAACGCATTGCGAGAGTTTCACGACGCTGAGGGCGCACTTCGATGGGCACCTGATAGGTTGCACCACCAACACGGCGAGACTTCACCTCAACGGCTGGCTTTACGTTATCAAGCGCGGTGCCGAGAGTCTCGACTGCCTGCTCGGCAGATACGTTTGAGCGTTCACAAATCTGCTCAATCGCATCGTATACAATTTTTTCTGCAACTGACTTCTTGCCACTCTTCATCACCATGTTGATGAATTTAGCAAGACGCTGACTGCCGTGCTTAGGGTCGGGCAGCAGATTACGTTTTGGAGCCTGAGATCTTCTTGACATTTTGAGCCTCTAAAGTCGTCTGAGTAGGACGCTATTATTTCTTGGGACGCTTGGCGCCATACTTACTACGGCCTTGACGACGATCAGGTACGCCAGCGCAATCGAGTGTGCCGCGAACGGTGTGATAACGCACACCCGGCAAATCTTTTACACGACCACCACGAATCAGTACGACCGAATGTTCTTGGAGATTATGGCCCTCACCACCGATGTAGCTGGTAACTTCGAAGCCGTTGGTCAAACGAACACGAGCTACCTTACGCAAAGCCGAGTTAGGCTTTTTAGGCGTAGTCGTATAAACCCTGGTGCAAACACCACGTTTTTGGGGGCTGCCTTCAAGAGCGGGTACGTTAGATTTAACTATCTTGCTCTTGCGCTGACCACGAACTAATTGATTAACGGTTGCCATAACAAACAAATCTCTTAAGTCCGGATACTATCTCCGGACAATTACTTTATGCATTTAAAACTCTTACAAGCGCTTCACATTGTGAGCTGCGCCCCAGAGCCTGCCTGGTCGGCGAAATAACTTCGCCATCAGTAGGATACCGCCAAATATGCGGACCCTTATTCAAAGGGTCGCAAATTGTAGGCAGGCACCCTTGGTCTGTCAAGCTAAGCCGACAGACCAACCTACACTGCGTTAAGCAGTTGTGCCTTCATTTTCAGATGCTTCAGGTGCTTCAGGAGCAGCTGTCGCCGCCTCTGCTGCTTCAGCCGCCGCTTCTGCTGCCTCAGCTGCTGCCTGCGTAGCCTGTTGCTCAAGGCCTTTCAATTCAGCTGAAAGCATCTGTTCGCTATCACGAGCGCGCCTTTGTTCCGCATGATACGCATAACCCGTACCGGCTGGAATCAAGCGACCCACAATGACGTTCTCCTTCAAACCGCGCAATTCATCGCGCTGGCCCTTAACAGCAGCCTCCGTCAGTACACGCGTGGTTTCCTGGAACGATGCAGCTGAAATAAACGACTCAGTTGCCAAAGATGCTTTGGTAATACCCAGCAACAGCGGACTGCGTACTGCGATAGCCTTACCTTGGCGCTCAGCAACTTCATTGGTTTCCAGCATACGCGCATAGTTAATCTGCTCGCCGCGCAGCAATGGGGTCTCACCGGCGTCGGTGATTTCCACTTTACGCAACATCTGACGCAGAATAACTTCGATGTGCTTGTCGTTGATCTTCACGCCCTGAAGGCGATACACGTCCTGAATTTCACTAACGACGTAATCAGCCAGAGGCTCTACACCTTTCAGGCGCAGAATATCGTGCGGATTAGGCTCACCGTCAGCAATAACTTCACCACGAACAACCTGCTCACCTTCAAATACCGTCAAGTGACGCCATTTAGGAATTAGGCTTTCATAGTTTTCGCCGTTAGCAAAGGTAATAACAAGACGACGCTTACCTTTCGTCTCCTTACCGAAACTTACGGTACCACTGTGCTCAGCAAGAATGGCAGGCTCTTTAGGCTTACGCGCTTCAAACAAATCAGCAACACGTGGCAGACCACCGGTGATATCACGGGTCTTCGAACTTTCCTGTGGAATACGCGCTATAAAGTCACCCACTTCGACCTTTGCACCGTTGGTCATGTTTACAACAGCGCCCGGGGGCAGTGCGTAAACAGCCGGAATTTCGGTGTTAGGGAAGCAAATTTCCTTAGCGGTTTTTGTTTTGCCATCAACCAACTTGGCGATTGGGCGTAGATCTTTACCTATGCCACCACGCTCTTTCGGATCCAGCACTACGGTACTCGACAGACCTGTGATTTCGTCAACCTGGTCAGATACCGTGATGTTGTCGATGAAGTCCTCAAAGCGAAGGAAACCTTCCACTTCCGATACAACCGGATGAGTATGCGGATCCCAAGTAGCAACAACCTGCCCTGGCTTAACCTGATCACCTTCAGTGATGGTCAACACAGCACCGTAAGGAATCTTATAGCTTTCACGCTCACGTCCATGCTCGTCCATCACACCAATTTCACCGGAGCGACTTACCGCAACAAGATTGCCCTTTTTGTTCTTAACGCTGTTCACGCTATGCAGCTTGATTGTTCCGCCAAGCTTCACTTCAACACTATTAACCGCTGCCGCACGAGATGCAGCACCGCCAATATGGAAGGTACGCATAGTCAACTGCGTACCAGGCTCACCGATGGACTGAGCCGCAATAACACCAACCGCTTCACCGATGTTAATCAGGTGTCCGCGAGCCAAGTCACGACCATAACAACTCGAACATACACCATGACGTGTTTCACAAGTGATTGCCGAGCGAACTTTAACCTGATCGACAAGAAACTCTTCAAGCTTATCCGCCATTGCCTCGTCCATGAACGTACCGGCATCAAGCAATACATCATCGCTACCCGGCTTCGTAATGGCTTCAGCAAGCACGCGGCCAAGCACACGCTCGCGCAAAGGCTCAACAACGTCGGCACCTTCGACCAATGGGGTCAAAATTACGCCATTTTCAGTTTTACAGTCGACTTCGGTAACAACCAGATCCTGAGCAACATCGACCAAACGACGGGTCAGGTAACCAGAGTTTGCTGTTTTCAACGCCGTATCGGCAAGACCCTTACGAGCACCATGAGTTGAAATAAAGTACTGAAGAACGTCGAGACCTTCACGGAAGTTAGCGGTAATCGGCGTTTCAATAATTGAGCCATCCGGCTTCGCCATCAAGCCACGCATACCGGCAAGCTGTCGAATCTGAGCAGCAGAACCACGAGCACCGGAGTCAGCCATCATATAAATAGAGTTGAATGAAGGCTGCTTAACAGTTTTGCCCTGGGCATTAACAACATCTTCCTCGCCCAGTTTATCCATCATGGCTTTCGCGACCAGATCGTTAGTACGCGACCAGATATCAACAACTTTGTTATAACGCTCACCATCAGTAACCAAACCATCGGTGTACTGATTCTGAATCTCTTTAACTTCTTTCTCTGCTTCAGCAATGATATCCGCTTTGTTCTCAGGGATAACCATATCGTTAATGCCTACCGAAACACCTGAGCGGGTTGCATACGCAAAGCCGGTGTACATCAGGCGATCAGCGAACACTACGGTTTGCTTCAGACCAACCTTACGGTAGCACTGATTAATTGAGTCAGAAATTGCACGCTTCGACATATCACGATTGACTACATCGAACGGCAGGCCGTCAGGGAGAATTTCGGACAGCAAAGCACGACCAACTGTCGTATCAACAATTTTGCTGGTTTCCTGAAGGATTCCATCATCATCAATCAGCGAGTCTGTGATGCGAACGCGGATACGCGCTTGCAAGTCGACGTGGAATTCACCCGCCTCATCACGCGTGTTACGTGCACGATGAACCTCTGTGAGATCACCGAATACCATGCCTTCGCCGCGGGCATTAATCTTCTCGCGGGTCATATAGTACAAACCAAGCACCACGTCCTGTGAAGGTACGATGATCGGCTCGCCGTTTGCAGGCGACAAAATATTATTTGAAGACATCATCAAAGCACGGGCTTCGAGCTGTGCTTCGATAGACAAAGGCACGTGAACAGCCATTTGGTCACCATCGAAGTCAGCGTTAAACGCTGTACATACGAGAGGGTGTAACTGAATCGCTTTACCTTCGATCAATACCGGCTCAAAAGCCTGGATACCCAAACGGTGAAGAGTCGGTGCACGGTTAAGCATAACCGGATGCTCACGAATCACGTCTTCGAGAATATCCCAAACTTCCGGGCCTTCACGCTCAACTAGACGCTTCGCTGCCTTGATAGTTGAGGCGTCACCACGCGACTGGAGCTTACTGAAAATAAATGGCTTAAAGAGCTCAAGAGCCATTTTCTTCGGCAAACCACACTGATGCAGTTTAAGTGTGGGACCAACCACGATCACTGAACGACCGGAGTAATCCACACGTTTACCAAGCAGGTTCTGACGGAAACGACCCTGCTTACCTTTAATCATGTCAGCCAAAGACTTCAGCGGACGCTTGTTAGTACCGGTAATAGCACGACCACGGCGACCATTATCAAGCAAGGCATCTACCGATTCCTGCAGCATGCGCTTTTCGTTGCGCACAATAATGTCAGGCGCGTTGAGCTCAAGCAGACGACGCAGACGATTGTTACGGTTAATTACACGGCGATAAAGGTCGTTCAAATCTGATGTGGCAAAACGACCACCATCAAGTGGCACTAACGGACGCAGATCAGGCGGCAACACAGGCAGCACAGTAAGAACCATGTGCTCTGGCTTGATGCCAGACTGATTGAAGCTTTCTAAAAGCTTAAGGCGCTTTGATAAACGCTTAAGTTTTGTTTCTGACGAAGTGGCGCCCATGTCTTCACGAACCTGAACGATTTCCTGTTTCAGATCAATGCTCTTCAGCAGGTCACGAACAGCTTCAGCGCCCATCTTGGCATCAAACTCATCGCCATACTCTTCCATGGCTTCGAGATACTGCTCGTCATTCATCAGCGTATTGCGCTCGAGAGGAGTCATACCCTCTTCTGTTACAACAAATGCTTCAAAATACAGGACCCGCTCAATTTCGCGCAGAGTCATATCAAGCATGAGGCCAATACGCGAGGGCAGTGACTTCAGGAACCAGATATGTGCGACCGGGCTTGCCAGGTCGATGTGACCCATGCGTTCACGACGAACTTTAGTTTGGGTAACTTCAACGCCACACTTCTCGCAAACAACGCCGCGATGCTTGAGACGCTTGTATTTACCGCACAAGCATTCGTAGTCTTTTACCGGGCCAAAAATCTTGGCGCAGAACAAACCATCGCGTTCCGGCTTAAAGGTACGGTAGTTAATGGTTTCAGGCTTTTTAACCTCACCAAAAGACCAAGATCTGATCATTTCAGGAGATGCCAAACCAATCTGGATGGCATCGAAGTTTTCAACCGTACTTTGGGCCTTAAAGAACCTAAGCATATCTTTCATAAGTCACCTGCTAGCTATAAGCTGCACTAAATCCTGTTAGTCCTGTTTCAGATCGATGTTAATACCGAGCGATCTAATCTCTTTAACCAGAACATTGAAGGATTCAGGCATACCTGGATCCATTTCATGAGAACCGTCAACGATGTTTTTATACATCTTGGTTCGGCCCTGAACATCATCCGACTTGACCGTCAGCATCTCCTGCAAGGTGTAAGCGGCGCCATAAGCCTCAAGAGCCCAGACCTCCATCTCACCAAAGCGCTGACCACCAAACTGTGCTTTACCACCCAGCGGCTGCTGAGTAACAAGGCTGTATGGGCCGGTTGAACGCGCATGCATCTTGTCATCAACCAAATGATTGAGTTTTAGCATGTACATGTAACCAAC
This sequence comes from uncultured Chromatiales bacterium, assembly GCA_965363345.1. Taxonomy (GTDB): domain Bacteria; phylum Pseudomonadota; class Gammaproteobacteria; order Steroidobacterales; genus JABIQA01. Next base: position 7,524 of record CBDTTT010000004.1, on the reverse strand, counting down.
AGTCACCTGACGGTGGAAGAATTCACCGGTACGACCGTCGATCAATGTTGACTGACCGCTTTCATCCAGGTCGGCAAGGCGCAACATACGCTTAATTTCTTCCTCAGAAGCACCATCAAATACAGGTGTTGCAGTCGGAACGCCATTACGCAGATTGCCCGCGAGCTCAACAACTTCATCGTTACTAAGCTTCTTAAGGTCTTCAGACTGACCGCCGGTTTCGTTGTAAACCTTATTAAGGAAATCACGCAACTCTGTGACATTCGCCTTCGAGTCGATCATGCCGCCAATTTTCAAGCCAAGACCCTTAGCTGCCCAACCCAGATGCGTTTCCAGCACCTGACCCACGTTCATACGTGACGGAACACCCAATGGGTTCAAAACGACGTCGACAGGAGTGCCATCTTCGGTATAAGGCATATCTTCAACCGGAACAATTGTTGAAATAACACCTTTATTACCATGACGGCCAGCCATCTTATCGCCAGGCTGAATACGACGCTTAACAGCAAGATAGACCTTAACCATCTTCAGTACGCCCGGAGCAAGATCATCGGCCTGGGTGATTTTTTCGCGCTTCTCTTCGTACAAGTGCTCAAACTCTTCGCGCTGAGTAGTCAAACGCTTAGCGGCCTGCTCAAGCTGAGTGTTAGCTTCATCACTCCGCAAACGAATCTCAAACCACTGCTCACGACTAGTCTCATCAAGATAAGCCTGCGTGATTTTGCTACCTTTGCTCAATTTATCCGGACCGCCTTCGGCGACCTTATTCAGCAACATCTTCTCAACGCGGTCATAAACATCGCTTTCCAGAATACGGGCCTGGTCATCAAGATCCTTACGAACACTTTCAAGTTCAGACTCTTCGATAGACAAAGCACGGCTATCTTTATCGATACCATCGCGGGTAAAGACGCGAACATCAATTACTGTTCCATCCATACCTGGTGGCACGCGCAATGAAGTGTCTTTAACGTCTGACGCTTTCTCACCAAAAATAGCTCTCAGGAGCTTCTCTTCAGGAGTAAGCTGAGTTTCGCCTTTAGGTGTGACCTTACCAACCAGAATGTCTCCGGACTGAATCTCAGCACCGATAAACGCAATACCTGCCTCATCCAACTTGCCAAGAGCAGCATCGCCAACATTCGGAATATCGCTGGTAACTTCCTCTGACCCAAGTTTCGTATCACGAGCCACACAAGTGAGCTCCTCGATATGAATCGTGGTGAAACGATCTTCCTGAACTACACGTTCAGAGATAAGAATCGAATCCTCGAAGTTGTAGCCATTCCATGGCATAAACGCCACGAGCATGTTCTGACCCAGAGCGAGCTCACCGAGGCTAGTAGAGGCGCCATCGGCCAATACATCACCACGAGCAATCTCATTACCTGTCAACACCAATGGGCGCTGGTTAATACAAGTATTCTGGTTAGAACGTGTGTATTTCGTCAGGTTGTAAATATCAACACCGGACTCAGCAACTGTAGTCTCGTCATCATTTACGCGAATGACGATACGTGAGGCATCAACGGAGTCGACGATACCGCCGCGTTTTGCGATAACGGTAACACCGGAGTCAATGGCAACAGTGCGCTCCATTCCGGTACCAACCAATGGCACATCAGAACGCAGCGTCGGCACAGCCTGACGTTGCATGTTGGAACCCATGAGTGCGCGGTTAGCATCATCGTGTTCCAGGAACGGAATCAATGAAGCCGCAACCGACACGATCTGCTTAGGCGACACATCCATGAACTGAATGCTGTCCGCTGTCATCAGAGTCGTTTCGTTCTTATGGCGAACCGGAATAAACTCTTCAACAAACTTGTTCTTGCTATCAAGCTCGGCATTCGCCTGCGCAATAACAAACCGGCTCTCTTCAATAGCTGACAAATACTCGATTTCGTCAGTTACTTTACCTTTAGCAACTTTGCGATAAGGCGTTTCAAGGAAGCCGTAACTATTGGTTCTTGCGTACACAGCCAGAGAGTTAATCAAACCAATGTTTGGCCCCTCAGGTGTTTCAATAGGACATACTCGACCGTAGTGAGTCGGATGCACGTCACGAACCTCAAAGCCCGCACGCTCACGTGTCAGACCGCCAGGCCCAAGAGCAGAAATACGACGCTTATGAGTAATCTCAGATAGCGGATTATTCTGATCCATGAACTGCGACAACTGACTCGAGCCAAAGAACTCTTTGACTGCAGCAGCAACAGGCTTCGCATTAATCATTTCCTGAGGCATCAAACCATCAGAATCGGCAAGCGTCAGACGCTCTTTAACCGCACGCTCAACACGAACCAGACCGACGCGGAAAGCATTCTCAGCCATCTCGCCAACGCTACGAATACGACGGTTACCAAGATGATCGATATCATCTACGTTACCGCGACCGTTGCGGATATCCATAAGCACATGCAGCACATCCAGGATATCTTTCTTACTCAGAATAGATTCGCCTTCAGTCTCCTCACGATCCACACGGGCGTTGAACTTCATACGACCCACATCAGACAGGTCATAACGCTCAGGATTAAAGAAAAGATTCTGGAACAGGTTCTCAGCAGCATCCTTAGTAGGAGGCTCGCCGGGACGCATCATGCGATAGATTTCTACCAGAGCCTCTAACGGCGTAGTGGTTGAATCGATACGCAGTGTATTAGAAATAAAGGGACCGCGATCCAGATCATTCACATACAGTGTTTTGATCTGCTTAATGCCGTTCTCGATCAGCAGATCGATGACTTCTTCTGTCAGCTCATCGTTGGCAGTGGCAATCAGCTCGCCAGTCTCTTTGTCAACGATATCATGAGCAAGAATCTTGCCTTCGAGATACTCGTTAGGAACAACCAGCTCAGTTACAGTCGATTTTTCCATGTCACGCACGTGACGTGCGGTAATGCGACGACCTTCTTCAACAATCAACTTGCGACCAAGCTTGATGTCAAAAATAGCGGTCTCGCCACGGAGACGATCGGGAACCAAACCAAGCTTAATACCCTTCTCAGAAAGGTAAAAATCATCGGTCTCGAAGAACTCATCGAGCATTTCCTGGTTGGTATAACCAAGAGCGCGCAGAAATACAGATACGGGCAATTTACGACGTCGGTCGATACGCGCAAAAACACCGTCTTTAGGGTCAAACTCGAAGTCCAACCAAGAGCCACGATAAGGAATAACACGAGCAGAGAACAACAATTTGCCCGAAGAGTGAGTCTTACCGCGATCATGATCGAAGAAAACACCAGGCGAACGATGCAGCTGAGACACGATAACGCGCTCGGTACCGTTCACAACAAATGTACCGTGGTCGGTCATCAAAGGCATTTCACCCAGATAAACCTCCTGCTCACGGATTTCCTTCACGACCTTCTTAGAAGCCGGAGCGTCTTTATCATAAATGACAAGACGAACCTGAACACGCAGCGGAGCCGCATAGGTCAGGCCACGTAATTGACATTCTTTAACGTCAAAAATAGGCTTGCCCAGCTCATAGCTGACATATTCAAGCGCAGCATTTCCGGAATAGCTAACAATCGGAAATACGCTATGGAAAGCCGCATGCAAACCTGACACTTCACGCTCTTCAGCGCTAGCACTCAAATTGGCAAATTTACGGTATGAATCTATTTGAGTCGCTAAAAGATAGGGAACATCCAGAATACTGGATTGCTTACCAAAATTTTTGCGAATCCGCTTTTTCTCAGTGAAGGAATAAGCCATTGAAAACCACCTCGACCCAGGTCGTAACAAATAAAATAGTGACTACCAACGACGACAAGGCAGGCAGATTTCTCTGCCCACCTGCGCCATTGGCATCACTTTCAACAAACAACTCAACGCTTAAGCGTTCAGTTACTTGAGTTCGGCAGAAGCACCAGCTTCTTCAAGCTTCTTTTTAACTTCTTCTGCTTCAGTCTTGCTAGCAGCTTCTTTAACGGCAGCAGGAGCGCTTTCAACCATGTCTTTGGCTTCTTTCAAACCAAGACCAGTTATAGCGCGAACAGCTTTAATTACAGAGACTTTGTTCTCACCGAAAGATGTAAGAACAACGTCAAACTCTGTTTGCTCTTCAACAGCTTCAGCAGCAGGACCAGCAGCAGCAGCAGCCGCTACAGGTGCAGCGGCAGATACGCCCCACTCTTCTTCCAACTCATTGATTAGTTCAACAAGTTCCATCACTGGCATTTCGCCTAGTGCTTTTTTAATATCGTCACGTGAAACAGACATTTATCTAACTCCAAAAAATTTCTAACGTTTCCAAATTAATAACAAGCTTTAAGCTGCTTGCTGATCTCGGTAAGCTGCAAGAAGTCTTGCAAACTTGGAGGGAGGCTCGGCAATAGTGCGAACGAACTTCCCAGCAGGTGCCTGAAGCAACCCAAGCAACATAGCGCGGGCCTGATCGAGCGTTGGCAAACTTGCCAAACGATTCAGATCAGAGGCAGGGTAAAGCTCCCCACCAATGGCTACAGCCTTGGTTACAAGATCCTCATTGTCTTTAGCGAATCCCTTGACGACACGAGCGGCAGCGCCCGGATCTTCTTGAGAAAACGCCAAAACTAAAGGACCCTTCAGAACATCAGCAAGACATTCAAACTCGGTACCTGAAACTGCCAACTTTGCCAAAGTATTTTTGACAACGCGGATGTAGACGGCCTCTTCACGCGCTTTCGCACGCAATTCGGTCATCTGCGCCACAGATAAACCACGGTATTCAGCAGCAACAGCTGAAAAAGCTGATGCAGCAACCTGATTTATCTCAGCAACAAGTGCCTTCTTGTCTTCGAGCCTGAGCGGCATATCTTTTCTCCTGGCCTTCAACATGTTTCAACTAACAAAAATATCTTTGCTAGCTGTGATGGACACCACCTACACCAGGATTCCTGACTTTGGTAACGCCATCTGCGTAGGCTAAATATATTTAAAAGCTCAGCTTCCTGAGCTCACCTACGGTCTTCGATGAACAGCATGTCATCTGCGTTGTCAGTTGCCGGAAACCGGAAGCTGACGCGACAAACATCACGCCGACATTTCTAAATACTTTCTTAAAGAACTACAGAGTGCCCTGATCAACAGCAAGGCCGGGGCCCATAGTCGAGGAAATACTCAGCTTCTTCATGTACACGCCTTTTGCAGACGAAGGCTTACTTTTATTCAAATCAGCAAGCAAGGCATTTAAATTATCCTTCAACTTAGCTGCATCGAAGTCGACCCGACCAATCGCACAATGCACAATACCGCCCTTATCTGCGCGATAACGCACCTGGCCTGATTTCGCATTATTTACTGCGGTCTCAACATCCTGAGTAACGGTACCGACTTTCGGGTTAGGCATCAGACCACGCGGGCCCAAAACACGGCCCAACTGGCCAACCAAACGCATAGCGTCAGGCGTAGCAATAACGGTGTCATAATCAAGCTCGCCAGCCTTCATGCGCTCTGCCAAGTCTTCAAAACCAACAGTATCAGCGCCAGCAGCAAGTGCCTTTTCTGCATTCTCGCCCTGAGCGAACACGGCAACACGAATTGTCTTGCCGGTACCATGAGGCAACACAGTAGAGCCACGAACATTCTGATCAGATTTTTTCGGATCAATACCAAGGTTTACGGAGATATCAACAGACTCAACAAACTTGACTGAAGACAGTTCTTTAACCAATGAGAGAGCTTCATCAATCGGATAAACACGACCAATTTCGATTTTCTCTGCCTGAGCCTTTGCTCTTTTACTTAACTTAGCCATTCCGTTAACCCTCTACTTCCAGACCCATACTGCGGGCCGTACCAGCGATAATCAGCACTGCTGCATCGATATCGTTGGCGTTCAAATCCTGCATTTTGGCATTGGCGATTTCCTCGAGCTGAGCCCGGGTAACCTTGCCAACCTTGACTGTATTTGGCGTACCGCTGCCCTTAGCAATGCCGGCAGCCTTACGCAGTAATACTGCAGCAGGTGTGGTTTTAGTAACGAAAGTAAAACTACGGTCACTATAGACAGTAATAATTACCGGAACAGGAAGCCCTGCTTCAACACTCTGGGTCTGCGCATTAAATGCTTTACAGAATTCCATAATGTTGACGCCATGCTGACCCAATGCTGGACCAACCGGAGGACTCGGGTTTGCTTTCCCCGCAGGGACTTGCAACTTGATGTAACTCAAGACTTTCTTAGCCATACTTCACCTCTGCGGGTACAAACGCGCGACGCTAGTCGGCTCCCCTGTTTATAAATTCAATAATTTGAAGCATCTAAGGCTGACAATAATGGCAGCGTCCGAAACCTCAAAAGAGGACTAAATTACCCTTAGCCCTTTTCTACCTGACCGAAATCAAGCTCAACCGGTGTTGGCCGGCCCAAAATCTGCACTGCTACACGCAGCTTGTTCTTATCGTAATTGACCGTCTCAACCACGCCGTTGAAATCATTAAACGGACCTTCGACAACGCGGACAACTTCGCCGGGCTCGAACATAACTTTCGGACGAGGCTTATCGATACCCTCTTCAACGCGATTAAGGATCCGGTTTGCTTCCGCTTCGGTAATCGGAGCGGGGCGATCACTAGAACCACCGATAAAACCAAGTACCTTCGGTACTTCCTTAACCATGTGCCAGGTTTCGTCATCGAGCTCCATCTGCACCAGCACATAGCCGGGGAAAAACTTACGCTCACTATTACGACGCTGACCTTCTCGCATCTCGACCACTTTTTCAGTCGGCACGAGAATCTCGCCAAATTTGTCTTCAAGACCCGTTAATTTGATCCGCTCTTCAAGCGAAATCTTAACCTTGTTCTCGAAGTTCGAGTAGGCGTGCACCACATACCATCTTTGAGCCACGCGTTAGCCCCCTTGTCCGGTGAGCAAGCGTGTTGCCCACAACAAAAAGAAGTCCAAACCCCAGAAGAAAATCGCCAGAATCAACACGAACACAAAAACAGTGAGTGTTGTCTGCAGAGTTTCCTGACGGGTAGGCCAAATAACCTTGCGTAATTCAACTCGAGAACCCTGAATAAAACGCCACAAGTACTGACCACGCTCGGTAGACATCGCAATAGCAGCACCGACCGCAACCGACGCAATTACGCCTACTGCACGCAGCAATACCGACTCTTCTTCAAAGTAGTAGTAGCCGACTATTCCGCCGAGCAGCACCAATACAGCGATCAGGAGCTTTAACGTATCCAGAATACCTGGAGTTGTTTCTGCCTTTGCGTTCATGTGTTCATCCGTTACCGAGTCATGGCAGGCCAGGAGGGAATCGAACCCCCAACCTACGGTTTTGGAGACCGTCGCTCTGCCAATTGAGCTACTGGCCTAGTTCACAAATAATATTAAAAACCAGGTTTCTGAAACAACAAAAGAACGAAGAACAATTACTCAGTAATCACCCTTCGCTCTCTAAAAGGACGCGGAAGTATAACAGAAAGATTTAATTACTCAATCTAATCCGCAATCTAATTTATTCGATAATTTTAGCAACAACACCGGCACCAACAGTTCGGCCACCTTCACGA
>CBDTTT010000003.1:0-16986 GCA_965363345.1 uncultured Chromatiales bacterium | reverse complement strand
TGAATTAGGCATAGAAGCCTCCCCTGTGCTTTGAATGTACGTGAAAAACTCACAAATTCAAACTGTGGTTTGTATCGTCGTTCTGGGTTATGTGTTCAAGAGCGACATTAGTCGCTCGAGGGGAATTGAACACTTTTTTGTAGAAATTGTAGGTCAGGCTGAAACCGTTTAATCGCGACACTTTTGTGGCTGTGATCATTAGCTGTCGTTTTTCATAGTGCGTAGGTATTCACTAATGACACGTTGTTATGACAAAACCACGCCCGCCTATTCCGGATGAGCCTGTACGTTTGATGGACATGGTTCGTAAGTCCATCCGTGAGCAACACCTCGCCTACACCACCGAACAAACTTACATTCACTGGATACGTAACTTCATCCGTTTTCATAACAAGCGGCACCCTAAGGATATGGGAGCCAAAGAAGTGGACGAGTATCTTTCATGGCTCGGCGTGCATCGACAGGTATCTCCTGCGACACAGGCGATTGCGCTCAATTCCGTTGTGTATATGTATCGCCATATATTTGAAGTGGAGCTTGGTGAGCTTAGTTTTCATCGGGCGCGTCCTAAGCGCCGTGTGCCGCAAGTATTGAGCCATCAGGAAGCGCTGGCGCTTATAGATGCGATGCACGGTCTGCCGCAGTTGGCAGCCAGGCTCATGTATGGATCAGGCATTCGTTCGGCAGAGTGTTTGAGCCTACGGGTCAAAGATATCGATTTCTCAATGAATGAAATCGTGGTGAGGCAGGGCAAAGGAGGTAAAGACCGGCGCACGGTGCTGCCGGAATCGCTCATTGAAGAACTGCAGCGTCAGATAGAACGCGTAAAGATTCAGCACATCAGCGATTGCGCCCAGGGCTATGGTGAGGTCTATATGCCGCCGGCACTCAGCAGAAAATACCCGAGGGCCCAGCGTGAGATCGCGTGGCAGTTTTTGCTTCCGGCTAGCCGGATAGCTCAGGACCCGGTAAGCGGCGTAATGCGCCGGCACCACCTACATGCCTCACGTATAGGCAAAGCGATCACTAAAGCCCGGCATGCGATATCACTCAACAAACAGGTTAGTTCACACACATTCCGGCATAGCTTTGCCACGCGGCTGCTCGAGCAGGGCTACGACCTGCGGACCATTCAGGAGCTTCTAGGGCACACCGATATTAAGACCACTGAAATCTATACCCATGTGCTCAACAAGGGCGGGCGTGGGGTTCGGGGGCCATTGGGCTAGGAGGCAGTCTCCGCTGAAGGTTGAATAATGAGTAAATATGGTATAAAAATGGTATACGAGTATGATTCAGCCAAAAGCGACGCCAACAGCCAAAAACACGGCATAGATTTTCATGAGGCCCAACGATTATGGGACATGCCATATACGCAGACTGTGGCGCGGAAATATGACGAAGAACAACGCTGGCTAATTATAGGGACCATTGACAACACTCACTGGACGGCCGCTATCACCTATCGAGAAAAAAGCATTCGCATAATCTCCGTACGTCGTTCGCGACAATCTGAAATAGCACTGCATAAGAGCAACAGTTATGAGCAAGAAGAAACCAGGCATTAGCACCAAAGAGTTTGATGAGCGCTTCGACAAGGGCGAGGACGATATGCTCGATCTTCTGGACCTTAGCACCACCACCTATACCGACCCAAAAATGAAACGAGTGAATGTCGACTTTCCTGAGTGGATGGTCAACAGCCTCGACATAGAAGCAAAAAGAATTGGGGTTCCGCGTCAGTCCTTGATCAAGCTATGGATTGCAGAAATGATTCAACTAAAAACAAGCAAAGACTAACAACTAGCTTAAGAAGGACCGGGCTTTCTAGAAGAATCTTTTTTAGTTAGATCTGCAGAAAACTCTAAGTTTGATTTTTGCTGTAGCGCTTTTCCATTCCATCAAGAACGGCAGAGAGCACTTGATCTGAGCATGCTCGATAATGTTTATTGTCAGGACGTCGAAATAAGGCGCTCAATTCATGCTTACTTAAAAGGAACTCGGTCGGTTTAAGCATCTTAAGCACGTCATCTGCCTGTAGATTTAGAGCGATATTCAACTTCCGCAACACCATGTTATTGCTCAGAACACTTTCGGGCTCAGGTATGTCGTCACCTTTAGGGCCTCTATTCTTTATGATCAGCCCATTTAGAAAGCGAGCAAGCTTTTCATCTTCACACAAGACAAAACCGGGCTCACCTTCGGACCTCAACCAAGCAGCTAACTCAGGCTGGCTTGCTTCATACCCGCCCAGCTTAAATATGGAAAGCATAAGCGGATCGCTAAAATCAAAAATACAACTTACCCGGCGTAAGATATCGTTAGTGTTGATAACTAGCCCTCCTCTGCAGATGGGTTTTCAACCACCTCAATGGCTTTCGCTGTAATTTCCACATAAATGGTCATAGTGTTGGTTTCAACAAGTTCATCGATGTTTTTCATTAGCGATGACAGCGGCACCTCAACGGCAGTCTCTTCTGATTGCCCAAGTTTGCAATCGAAGTCCCAATATTTGGCCCCAACGGGCAGAGGGCTCTTGCGTTCCTTTTTGAGAAACTTTTTAATCTCGTGCCTTATCGAGTCTACGATGCGAGGCACTTTAATTTTAGGGTGATCTAATTTAAAGGTCTTTTTCATTGAAATCCAACTGAGATGGTCGGGCGCGATGTACGGAGCCAGCGGGCTGGTAGCGGAAAGAGTCTTGCCGTCTGAAAGACGCAAAGCCCTGAAAGAATAGTCAGGCTATCTATCGGCCCTAAAGAACCTCAAACACCCAGCCTTCTGCCCGAACATACTCGTAAAGCAGGTTAGTAGGAGGGCGAAACTCCAGGTCGTCTAGCGAGATAAGATCTGTGCCACCCACTGATATCCAGTTAGGGTCGATCTCTGAAGAATCGATATGCTTGTAGAAGTTTTCGCTCTGCATCGGATGCACATACAGCTTCACATCGTTGGTAAACAAACGACCCGTGGCTTCGAGAATACCGCCGGCAAGATCACGGTAGTAACCTTCGTTAAGCAGCATCGCAAATGCCGAGGTGCCTAGAACAAAGCGCAGCGGTTGGCTTGAATAGCGCCGCAGGTAATCGGTAAACGCGTAGTTATGCCGTAGACTACTGACCATTACCCATTCGCCCTGAGCCAGAGTGTCGCGCACCTTCTGTGCATACTCTTCGATCATGTTGGGTTTGTCGGCATGCACAGTCGAGAACGAAAAGTCGACGGTACACAAAGGCTCTTCATGCGACTCATCTTCACTTAAGAATTTTTCACTCGCCATTTTCATGACGCGTTCGTTCGCTACCAATGGTTGACTCATCGCGACGCGGCGAATAATAAGCGGGCGTCTACGCAACACTTCTGACGGCGGACGCATCTGGCCTTCTTTATCGAACAGCACTACTTTTGCGAGGCCGCTCGCGAGCATACTCATGCCAGTGTGCGCGGCATCGACCGATTCGAATGCGGGGCCCGATAAGGCAGCCACATCCACTTCTATGTCGTGCTCATCAATATTATCGGCAACAAACTTCAGCCCATCGACAGGATTATCACCAGCAAGAAATGAGCTATGAATGAGGTTTACACCCAAAACGCCCAGCGCTTCCTGCTGTTGTAGGTTGGTGGGGTCGAGCATGTTGACGTGCATGATAGCTGTGCTGGGTTCGGCACCAGGCTCATGCTGAAACCGCAGACCAATCCAACCGTGACACTCGTTGCTGCCATCGAAGTTACGTGCCTGCACCGTATTGGCGTAAGCAAAAAAGCGGGTCTCGGATGTGCGGTCTTCGCCTAGGCGGGAGATTAGCAGAGAGAACTCTTTGTCGAGCATGGCTTCGACGCGTTCACGGGATACGTAACGACCCGCCTTGCCATACACCTCATCCGACACTTTCATGTCGTAGGCGGAAATGGTTTTAGCTACAGTTCCGGCGGCACCACCTACGCGGAAGAACCAACGCGCAGTTTCCTGTCCAGCGCCAATTTCGGCGATTGCACCATAAATACAGTGATCAAGGTTAATGGCCAGAGCTTTCTGGTGAGTACTAAGTGCTGCTACGCTCATGTTGTTTGGTGCTTCCGTGCTCGATTAGCAGATTCGGATAACGAATCGCTAGTGTACTTAATAGAAAAACAATTAACGAAGGGTTTCCATCGCTTTAAGCACATCGTGGCGACTGATCTGGCCGACTAAACGATGTCTCTCAACAACAGGCATACGTCTGAATGTCGCTTTCAGGAAAATCTCGGCCACATCAACAATACTGGCCTCAATATCGATAGTGCTAACGTCGCGGGTCATGTATTCCTCGACGCGACCACCCCAGTCTCGATGGTAGGCGGCATTTACTGCAACCCGCATACAATCTTTCTCGGTCAGAATACCAACCAGATTGCCATGCAGATCGAGTACCGGCGCGCCGGTGATACGATGCTTAATTAAGGCGTTAATGGCCTTCAGAATCTCCATGTCAGGGGTAAACGTTACTTCCGTTTTCCTCATGAAGTCTCTAACTCTTATCGATGTGCATACCGATGTGTTCATTGGCACCTCCCCGTCTCTACGTTACGTATGACTCCGGTTTACCTTTCTTATCTATAAGCTAACGCCTACGCGTCTTGCTTACGGTTTTTGCACTCACTAACTTCGCCTGCACAAAACGTACAGTTACCGTCAGCACTCAAGCCACCACAACTTCCTTGGATTGCCTGACGCCCGCTAATTACGCCAACGGACATAGCACATACAACCAGAGCCATTACTGCAAAAGTGATCAGAAATAATCCCATATCACCTAGCCTCCGAAATCATCTAGCATAATATTATCGGCCTCGACACCCTGATCCTCAAGCATCTTAATCACCGCGGCATTCATTGCCGGTGGTCCACAAAGATAATATTCGCACTCTTCGGGAGCAGGGTGATCTTTCAAATAATTTTCATACAGCACGTTATGGATAAAACCGGTATCGCCTTCCCAGTTGTCTGCGGGCGACGGGTCAGACAAAGCAACATGCCAATCGAAGTTGTCGCTATCAGCGGCGAGTTGATCGAACTCGTCGCCGTAAAACATTTCTTTAACGCTACGAGCACCGTACCAGAAAGACATCTTACGGTCGGTTTTAATGCGTTTTAGCTGGTCGTAGATGTGTGAGCGCATCGGCGCCATGCCGGCACCACCACCCACAAAGATCATCTCACTGTTGGTTTTCTTGGCAAAAAAATCGCCGAAAGGCCCGGAAACAGTCACTTTATCGCCAGCCTTCAAATTAAAGATATACGAAGACATTTGGCCGGTCGGCACAGAAGCATCGGCACGCGGTGGCGGAGTTGCGATACGCACGTTCAGCATCACAATGCCGTCTTCTTCGGGATAGTTAGCCATCGAATAGGCACGCAATACAGGAGACGTTACGTTTGAGCTGATATCCCAAAATTTGAACCTATCCCAATCTTCACGATACTGCTCACCAATATCAAAATCGCTATAGCTGTTCTGATACGGCGGACAATCTATCTGAATATAACCACCGGCACGGAAATCGATAGTTTCACCAGCAGGCAGCTCAAGCACCAGCTCTTTAATAAAGGTCGCAACATTGTTGTTCGACTTAACGGTGCATTCCCATTTCTTCACGCCGAATACTTCTTCAGGCACTTCAATCGTCATGTCACGCTTAACAGCAACCTGGCAAGCGAGACGGTCGCCGCTTGCAGCTTCGCGGCGATTAATCTGTGAGGTTTCGGTTGGCAGAATATCGCCGCCGCCTTCAGATATTTTTACTCGGCACTGACCACAGGTACCACCACCGCCACAGGCAGAGGCAACAAACAGATGCTCTTCAGCCAATGCATTCAGCAACTTTCCGCCGGCAGGTACATGAACGGTTTTTTGACCGTTAATCAGAATTGCCACATCACCCGTCGCTACCAGCTGCGAGCGTGCGGCCAGGATAAGCGCAACCAGCACCATCACGATAACCGTAAACAAAACAACGCCAAGGGTAATTTCGATCACTACAACTGCACCCCTGAAAACGCCATAAAGCCAAGAGACATAAGGCCTACGGTCATAAACGTAATGCCCAGCCCCTGTAGGCCTTCAGGCACATCGCTGTACTTCAACTTTTCACGCACACCGGCAAGCGCGGCAATCGCAAGCGCCCAGCCGAGACCACTGCCCAGACCGTACACAACGCTTTCACCAAAACCGTAATCGCGCTCAACCATAAACAGCGAGCCACCCAGGATGGCGCAGTTGACTGTGATGAGCGGTAGGAAAATACCCAATGCGTTATAGAGTGCCGGGAAGAACTTATCCAACAGCATTTCAAGAATCTGCACCATCGCCGCAATCACGCCGATGTAACTGATGAGGCCCAAAAAGCTCAGATCAGTTTCGGGATAACCGGCCCATGACAACGCACCGCCCTTGAGCAAATACTGATAGATAAGGTTGTTAATCGGCACAGTAATAAACTGCACGGTAACCACCGCAATGCCCAAGCCAATAGCTGTTTCTACTTTCTTAGAAACGGCCAGGAAGGTGCACATTCCGAGAAAGAATGAGAGCGCCAGATTTTCAACGAAAACAGCCTTAATAAAGAGACTTATATACTGTTCCATCAGACAACCTCCGTCCGATGCACTTCATGGATCTGATGTTCGGGAGCCTCAACCTGCTCTTTCTTCCAGGTACGAACAGCCCAGATCAACAGACCAATAATAAAGAACGCGCTTGGTGGTAACAGCAACAAACCATTGCTCTGATACCAACCACCATTCGTGGTGAGCGGTAATATCTCGATACCCGCCAACGTACCCGAACCCAATAATTCACGAAATGTGGCAACAATAATGAGTACAAGGCTGTAGCCCAGGCCATTACCGATACCGTCTAAGAAGCTAGGAATCGGTGGATTCTTCATCGCGAATGCCTCGGCGCGACCCATCACGATACAGTTGGTAATAATCAGTCCAACGAACACCGAAAGCTTCTTGGATGTTTCAAAGGCATACGCTTTAAGGATCTGATCGACCACAATCACAAGCGACGCAATGATAGTCATCTGCACAATAATACGAATCGATGATGGCACCTGATTACGGATCATGCTGATGCCAAAGCTCGAGCACGCGGTTACAGCGGTAAGCGCGAGGCACATCATTGCAGCGGTAACCAAATTGGTCGTAACCGCCAGCGCCGAACAGATACCCAGTATCTGCAAGGTAATAGGGTTGTTATCGACCAGCGGATCAATCAGTACGTGTTTTGTTTCCTGGTCCATGTCCTAAACTCCAGACTCTTTAAGGTAGGCGAGAAATGGTCCAAAACCATTGCCGCCCAACCAGTATTTCAGCATGTTGCTCACACCGTTACCGGTGAGAGTGGCACCCGAAAGGCCGTCAATCTGATACTGCTCATCAGCATTGCCCGGCCTTACGCTGCCTTTAATGACGCGCAACTTCACATTGCCATCGGCATCGAGCAGTTTCTTGCCCAGCCAATTCGCCTGCCAATCGGGATTATCGACTTCGCCACCAAGACCCGGGGTCTCGCCATGCGAATAGAATTTAATGCCTGCCACCGTATTGAAATCGGGATCTAAAGCTAAGAAACCGTACAAGGTAGACCAGAGACCATAGCCATGAACCGGCAAAATAATTTGCTTAAGCTCATCGCCTTCTTTCAGCAAATACACCGAGGCGTAATTCGCCCGACGATTAATACTGGCAACGTCATCTTCTCTGGGCACCGGCGCACTCAACGCCGAATCATTGGATGCCGCACGCTGATCATAAGTGGCCGCATCAACTGCATCGGTAAATTCGCCGCTATCCAAATCGACAATACGCACTTCAATACGATCGGCAAATGCCGCATTAATATCGGTGCCCGGAGCCAACAGGCCGGCGACATCAAGAATGTTCTTCTTCATGTCGAGCGTCTTGTTAATTTCCTGCAAGGGGCGCAGGTAAACAGCGGCGGTTGACACCAATAGTGAACAAACTAAACAAAGCGTGAAAGCGACCGCAATAACCTTGCGGGTGTCATCATTCGGAAGTTTAAAAACGTTCATTCTGAACCTCCGACTTCAACACGCTTCAAGCGCAATTCGCGACGACGGATATTTGCCTGTACAACAAAGTGATCGATCAACGGTGCAAACACATTGCCGAACAAAATGGCTAGCATGATGCCTTCGGGGAAGGCCGGATTGATCACACGGATCATCACCGTCATAAAGCCAATCAACGCACCATAAATCCAGCGGCCGGTATCCGTCATTGCAGAACTGACGGGATCCGTCGCCATGAATACCATGCCAAAGGCAAAGCCACCCAATACAAAATGCCACTGCCAACTCATCGCGAACATCGGATTAGTGTCACTGCCCACCACGTTCAACAACAAACTGGTAGCCACCATGCCAAGAAACACGCCAGTCATGGTGCGCCATGAGCCGATTTTGGTGTAAATGAGGAAGGCCGCGCCGAACAGGGCACACAGCGCAGACGTTGATCCCAAACTACCCTGAATATTGCCTATAAAGGCCTGCATCCAAGTAATGCCGCTGGCTGCCTGCGTCATCGGACTTGCGCCACTATAGCCATCAAGAATTGCCTGAACACCACCGGCAGCAGCTAGTGCCAGCGGGGTTGCGCCACTAAAGCCATCAACCGCAGTCCAAACCAGATCGCCAGAAATGTCGCCAGGGTAGGCGAAGAACAAAAATGCGCGGCCGGTAAGGGCAGGGTTTAAGAAGTTTTTGCCGGTACCGCCAAAGATCTCTTTACCGATCACGACTCCAAAGGTAATACCCAGTGCGACCTGCCACAAAGGAATGGTCGCAGGCAAAATACAGACGAACAGCAACGAAGTTACAAAGAAGCCTTCGTTAACCTCATGGTTACGAACTGCCGCGAACAAAATTTCCCAGAAACCACCCACTGCAAGAACGACAACATAGATCGGCAGAAAATACGCCAGACCGTGCATGATGTTGTCGTAAAAACTAGTCGGGTCATAGGCAACGCTGAGCAAACTCAAAATTGCACCGCGCCAACCCGCAGCATTCGCAACACCCATCTCAAGCATTGCAGTATTAGCCTGGAAACCGGTGTTCCACATGCCGAACCAGGCGCAAGGCAATATGGCAAGCACCACATAAACCATCAAACGCTTAAGATCGATACCATCACGAACATGTGGCGAGGTACGGGTTGTGTGCGGTGGCGAGTAGAAAAGCGTGTCGATCATCTCGTACACAGCTTCATACTTCTCGTAGCGACCGCCCTTAATGAACAGAGGCTCTGCACGATCAAGAAGATTTCTGAATTTACTCATCAGCCTTCCCTCTCAATAAGCTCAAGATTCTCACGCAGAATCGGACCATAGTCGTACTTACTCGGGCACACGAAAGAACACAAAGACATATCTTCTTCAACCAACTCCAGACAACCCAACTGCTGTGCCACTACGGTGTCTTTGACCAGCAACGCACGCAACAACTGCGTAACCAGGAAATCCTGGGGCATAACAGACTCATACATGCCGATAGGCACCATAGCTCTGTCACTGCCGTTTGCGAGGGTGTTCATCGCAAACTTTTTGTTGCCCATAAGCTTCGAAATAAACACGCGGGTGGCTGAGAACTTATCGGCCCCCGGACGAATCCACGAAATAAACTCACGCTCGCCGCCTTCCGCTAATGCACAAACCTGATAATGGTTACGGCCAAGGTATGCACCCCAACCAACAGCACGCCTGCCGATCAACACTGAACCAGCCAGAATGCGGGCTTTCACTTTTGGCAACTCACCAACGATAAGCTCAGGAATATAAGCACCCAGACGGGTTTTCAGAAGGCGAGGCTTTTCAATTAGCGGCCCGGCAAGAGCAATAATTCGTTTAGTGGCGAGCCTGCCGGTAGTAAAAAACTTACCCACGGCAATCACGTCCTGATAATTAATTGTCCAGACAATACGGGTGGCACTAACAGGCTCAAGATAATTAATGTGAGTACCTGCAAGGCCTGCGGGATGCGGGCCACCAAATTCATGAACCTTAAGGTTAGCAGCATCACAGGTCGGAATATCGGTGCCCGGCGCTTTACACAGATGCACAGGCATATCGGCGATACCGCAAAGTACTTGAAGACCATCGGCAAATGCGATCGCCTCATCCTGAATCAACAACTCAGCATCGGGTGCCAGCGGATTGGTGTCCATCGCAGTCACAAAAATTGCAGCGGGGGTGCTGCCAACTTTTACAACTTTATTAAACGGGCGCGAACGCAGCGAGACCCAAAGGCCAGATTCAAGTAAATGACTGCGAATTGTATCGCTATCAAGTTTGCCCAGCTCTTCGCTCTTAAAGCTCTTAAACTCGACGGCATCGGCATCGTTTTCCGGATCATCAAGCTGCACTACAACCGACTGCAGAACGCGGCGTTCGCCACGGTTAACCGCAATAATCTTGCCGCAACCTGGAGATGCAAATACAACACCGGGGTTACGACGATCTTCAAACAAGGGTTGTCCGAGTTTGACCTGATCATCGACGGCAACCAGCATCTTGGGTTTAAGGCCCACAAAATCGCGACCTACGACAGCAACCTGCGACACGGCAGGGGCATCATAAACACGCTGTTCCGGCTCGCCCGAAATCGGGATATCGAGACCTTTTTTAATATTAATCACAGTGGCTTCACACTAAAGGTTTATGCGTCGTCATCGACTTGCCTGCCAGTCCGTATTGGACTGACAATGAGCAAGCCGTTATTGTCAGGGATGAACCCCGAATTATAAGGTGTTGCGTTGTCACAAGTCAGTTCTGCGGCCGAAACAAATTCCGTACTTTCACCGGAATTCCAAACTCTGGCGCTGCCGGTAGAGCGGCAACGGCAAATTTATTGGTTGATCTTCACTGCCGGCATCCTGACCCTGGCTGCAGCGGCGCTGATTATCGCACCACCGGCCGAATCATTCACGGTAAAAAACTCGTCAAAGGCAATTAATTTGGCGACTTTTCACTTTGCAGGCATAGGTTTAGGCGTTTTTTCGCTATTGATCCGTACATATACTTATTCTGATCGCAGACTGCTGGCAATGCTGCAAAGTGAGCGAATGCGCGTGCCCGATGCCCTAACAAGGCGATTCGACCGTTCTTTATGGCGTTTGTTCAGGGCAATCTGGCCCGTACAGTTCAGCGGCTGGGCCATCAATGAAGCCATCATGGTGGCTGGGTTGATTGCGGTAACCACCGGAAACAAGGGCTCCTCAGCCTATCCCTTCCTGTTTATTGCCCTCGTGCTGCAGATTCTCAGCTTTCCGCGCTTTCAGCCGACAGCGGAAAGGGCCAGGCAGTTGTGGCAACAGCACGGTCTCGGCTAAAACATGAGACAATTAAGCTATTGTTTAATATGGATATTTATTGCTTTCACGTTGCTGCTACAGGGCTGTGAAACAGCACCAACTGCCCGCTCCATTAGCGGCAAGACCATGGGTACCAGCTACAACGTCAAATACTACGGGCCCGCACAGCCAGCTCTGGAAACAGATATCGAAACAGTCCTAACCCAACTCGAGAATGCCCTATCAACTTACAAACCCGATTCTGAAGTTAGCCGCTTCAATCTGGCGCAGGCAAACGAATGGTTCCCTGTGTCACCGAGCACCGCCAGCATTGTTGAGACTGGACAGGAGATTAGTCGAATCAGCGATGGCGCGTTCGACATTACCGTGGGTCCATTGGTCGAGCTATGGGGCTTCGGCGCTTCTGCGTTTCAATCAGAACCACCTACTGCAGAATTGATCGCAGAACGCCTTCGCTATGTTGGCTATAAGTTAATTGAAGTTCAAACCAACCCACCCGCGTTAAAGAAATATCATGCCCAAACCTCCATCGATTTATCGGCGATTGCGAAAGGCTATGCCGTGGATGAACTTGCCGTATTGCTCGATGCAAACGGCATCGGCAACTGGCTTATTGAAGTGGGTGGCGAACTGCGTGCACGCGGCAAAAAGCCAGATGGCACACTCTGGAAAATTGCTATTGAAAAACCATTGGCCGGCTCACGTACTGTGCAGAAGATTATTTCATTAATCGATTCGGCCGTCGCTACCTCAGGCGACTATCGAAATTTTTTTGAGTACAACAGTGTTCGCTATTCGCACAGCATTAATCCTAAAACCGGCTGGCCTGTGCCAGGCAATATAGGCTCGGTTAGTGTGATTGCCGATGAAGCTATTTATGCCGATTCCTGGGCGACAGCTCTGCTTGTTCTCGGCGAAGAAAAGGCTCTGAAACTCGCAATAGACAAAGGTTTAGCGGTCAGCATGATCGTGAGAGACGATACTGGAGAACTGCGCGAAAGAGTATCGCCAGCCTTCGCAGAACGCATCGGACCGCAAGACTAATATGACTACTATAGATACGCGCTATCTGCGCCGCGCCTTTGATCGCAAAGCAAGTGAGTTTGGCGAGAATGATTTTTTTCATCGCGAAACTCGCTCAAGAATTCAAGATCGTTTACCGCTGTTTAAAATTGAGCCGAAAACAATTCTCGACTTAGGGGGCGGCACTGGCGAAATGGCACAAGCCCTGCGACAGACATATCCTGAAGCACAAATTATCTCTCTTGATTCATCAATAAAGATGGCAGCGCAGGCGCAAGCTTGTGCCTCATCTATTTGCGCCGACATTCGCCAATTACCCTTCGCAGAAAACGGCATCGATATGATCGTTTCAAACTTGGCGCTGCACTACTGCGCCGATGCAGAAGTAAAGCTGGGCGTTACATTAAGAGAAATAAATCGGGTGCTGCGACCCGGTGGTTTGTTGCTGTTTACGCTACCTGGTCGTGATTCATTATTTGAGTTACGCGAGAGCTTTTCGCAGCATTTTGAGCATGTCGATCAACTACCCGATCTACACAATCTTGGCGACGAAATGCTGGGAGCTGGTCTGGTTGACCCTGTGCTCGACAGTGAAGTGCTCACCATCACCTATGACACCTTCGACCAGCTCATTAAGGAACTGCGCGCCGTAGAGGGTACACGCAGTATCGGCAAGCGCAGGCAAGCACTCGGCGGCAAACAAGATTGGCAAGCAGCACGTCAAAACTATGAGCAGCACCGGAATGCAGACAATAAACTGCCTGTAACCATCGAATTGGTCTACGGCCATGCCTGGGGCGGCCAGCCTCCGCAGGGCATCTACGGTGATGAAGGCGAGTACAGTGTCCCTCTGTCACGCCTGCTGAAACGCGGGCCACGGAAGATGGATACAGACTAAGGTGCAGGCGCCTGCGCGGCGGGGCTCGCCCGCATTGCAGAATGCGGCTGAATCAAACCCTGCTGAAACGCGATAATAAGCAGAAAAAACAGCACAATAGACAATACAATACGCACGGTCAGACTGTTCGCCATACGTTTGCTCTTGGCATCTTTGTCTTTCACCAGAAAGAAAAGGCCAGAGCCAAGACTAATGATGATGGCAATCAGCACTGCCACAATCAGAATTTTAATTAGCATTTGAAACTCCGCTGCTCTAATAGCAGCCCGGCGGCTCAGAGTGGCCGCAAATAATGATGAATACAGATAATAACAGCGCGACAGCGGTTGGTGAACCAATCAGCAATCAATCACCCAACCTACGTCGAATTATTTTATCAACGCTGATTTTGCTGCCGGCACTCGCCCTGTTTCTCTGGGCAGGCAATTGGCAATTGAATCGTGCCGATGAAAAGCGTGTTTTCGTAACCAGCTTTAATGATGCCAGCCAGACGCCCGTATTAGACGCTCCGGTTGACGTTAGCGATGCCGAAAGCATGCTGTATCGCCGCTTCGAACTCCGCGGCAGCTACCTGCCCGGGAAACAGGTGCTACTCGACAATATGGTGTCCGAAGGCGAGGTCGGTTATCAGGTGCTAACCCCCTTCAAGCTAGCCGCTGAACTAGGTGGACAGACCCTAATCGTCAACCGTGGCTGGGCCAAGGGCAGCGCCGACCGCCTGCAGCTGCCCATCGTTACCGTAGATGGTGAAATGCGCGAAATCCGGGGACGTTTATCATTTTTGCCGGCGCCCGGAATTCGGCTCGATGCGCCGCTGCCAGAGGCTGGCAGCTTTGACTGGCCTCTGCCAATGACCTGGCCCACGACCGGACAAATTGGCGAACTGCTTGGCAACCCTGTGCTCGAATGGCAGTTGCTGCTCGATGCCGACCAAAACGATGGTTACCGCCGCGACTGGCAACCCGAGACCATGGGGCCCGAAACTCATCTCGGATATGCGCTTCAATGGTTTTCTTTTGCGACGATTGCGCTCATTATCTACGTCGCTTTTAACCTCCGCGGAGCCCGCAAGCTCCGGGAAGCATCAAACTAATTCAGTATTTACAGCCTATGAACAAACGTCAAAATTCAGGCAGAAAAGCTTTTCTGCTCATCAACTTTTTGTTTTTCGGCCCCCTTGCCGTGGCAATTCTTATCTACGCCACAGGTGGCTGGCGCCCGGATGGCAGCACCGAGAATGGCGAGTTCCTGTGGCCACCCGCCACCATCCCTGACATTACTTTGCAGGAAGCAACCGACCGCGACCCCCGCAAACATCTCCGCAGTATTTGGAGCGTGCTTTATGCAGGCCCGGGTGAATGTGCAGAACTGTGCAAAAGTCGACTCATTGATGCCCGACAAATGCGGCTCTCATTCGGTAAAGATGCGAGCCGAATACAGGTCGTGTTTCTCGTCGACTCCGGGTTTGTCGATAAATCCTACATTACTGTCGAGCACCCGAGGCTTCAGGTTGTGGCGGCAGGCGATGCGACAGAACAGCTCGCGGTACTGGAAAATTATCAGCCCGGCGAAATGTACATTGTCGATCCGCAAGGCAACGTCATTCTTAAATATAGCCCCGACATTTCTGTGGCTGACATGAAGAAAGATCTGAAGAAATTGCTGAAGCTCTCGCAGATCGGCTAGCTTATTCACTCAAGTTTTACGAAGTAGAAATAATGAAAGTCTGGTACCAAAGGTTATGTGTCTTCGCCTGCTTGCTGGCGTTGGTCGTTGTAGTAATGGGCGCGTGGGTTCGCCTGAGTGATGCCGGTCTTGGCTGCCCGGACTGGCCCGGTTGTTACGGCTCGCTAGTAGTGCCATCCGAAGCCGGCGCAGTTGCAGACGCTGAAGAAGCCTTCCCGCAGCGGCCACTCGAGGCGAATAAAGCCTGGCGGGAAATGGTGCATCGCTATGCCGCATCTACGCTTGGCTTCTCAATTATGCTGATAGCACTGCTTGCCTGGCTTAATCGCAAAGATCCGCTGCAAGCGGTTAAAGTTCCTATTGCTCTATTCTTCCTCGTTTGCTTTCAAGGCTTGCTGGGCATGTGGACGGTCACCTTGTTACTCAAGCCACTCATCGTGATGGGCCATTTGCTCGGTGGCTTGTCAACGCTGGGATTACTGTTCTGGTCGGTTTGTGAAACCCGTTGGCCAGGCTTAGGCGCAAAGAAAGCATTACCTGCAGTTGCAGCGGCCGCACTACTGGTGCTGATCGCGCAAATCGCTTTAGGTGGCTGGACCAGCTCAAACTACGCCGCCCTTGCATGCCCCGATCTACCGACCTGCCAAGGTCAGTGGTGGCCGGACCAAGTCGACTTCAATGAAGGCTTTGTCATGTGGCGTGGGCTCGGTGTTAACTATGAGTTCGGCATTCTTGAAGCGCCTGCCAGAGTTGCCATCCACTTTACTCACCGACTCGGTGCAATCGTCGCATTTCTCGTGATTGGTTTTGCAGCAATCAAATACCTGCGTGCCGATATCAGCACACGGGTCAGCATGGCATCCGTATTGGTCTTAATGGCATTGGTCTCACAGGTGAGCTTAGGGCTTGCGGCAGTCTGGTTCGGCTTGCCGTTAGTCATCGCGACCGGTCACAACATGGTGGCGGCATTGCTGTTGCTCTCGGTCATTAACCTGAACCACGCCGCACTGCGCTCCGGGGCCTGACAGATTCTGAAGCCCAAGCAAAAACCCAACAAGATCTCCCGCACCAACATTTCGGTGTTAATGGCGACGTTGCTGCTCGGCATATTGCTGTATGTAGTGCTGGGCATCGTCAGTCAAGCCGTCGATCCGGGCAGCATGGAACTCGACACAGGCGATACGCCGGAGAACGTAGCGCCGCCGGCAATCAATACCCGCACCGATCTCGAGCTTGCACTAAAAGGCAGCCGCCTCAATACCGAAGAGCTTATTGATGGCAGCATCAATTGGTATGACAGCCGCGGGTATCTCGGCACTTTAAAGGTGTTCGGCCGCAACGATGAAAGCACCATGCAGAAACTTTATCGTTCGATACCACCTTCCGAGCTACTCACACTTGCCGGTGCCGGCGATATCGCCGCTGCACAAGCGCTAGCTGAAAACAGCATGTCCGGCGACAACAACAATCCGTTAGAGGCGCTAGAGTGGTACCGCCAAGCAGCAAGCTACGGTTCGGTTTACGCGATGTTCCGCATTAGCGAATTACTGCGAATATTTGCCGACCGGCAACTTGATGTATTCAACAGCGACCCGGTTTACGCCGAACGTCTGGCGGAACTGCGCAACAACAACCCCTTAATTGAACGCGATGCTCTGGCCTGGGCGCTTACCGGCATACTTGCCGGAGGGCTGCCGGTGGCACAAGCAGATACCGCAGAGACCATTCGCCTTATGGCAGAGCAGCTTGGTGAATCACGCACTATCAATGCCTGCGATAAAGCCACGCGCTTACTGTTAGATCTTGCGGCCGAAAGGCGCTCGCGTGATCGATTGGTATTCTCAACCGAACCACCACCGCTGTTTATCAGCACGCCTCGTCTTGCCAACGCACTACCCTGTGAGCAATTTGCGATTCCGATTATTTCGACCGAATCCTGCAAACCGGTCAGCGTGCCCGGACTCGTAAATCCGAATCAAACGCTGTGGCACTGTTCAGC
>CBDTTT010000002.1:0-33028 GCA_965363345.1 uncultured Chromatiales bacterium | reverse complement strand
ACCGGAATGTGTATAAACGGTACTTTGTGCCACTCTGCCAGTGACTGGAGGTCGTTGTGATTTGAAACAATGGCGGCAATATCAATCTGCAGCGCACCTGTGCGATAGCGATACAGTAGGTCATTCAGGCAATGATCTATCTTCGAAACCATGATCAGGACGCGAGGCAGATGACTCATGTCATGCACATCCCAGTCCATCGAAAACTGTTTGGCAATACCACTGAAGCCCTCGGTGAATGTTGAGGCTGAAAACTCACCGTCGGGGTAGATGAATTTGGTACGCATGAAGAACTGACCGGTATCGCGGTCGCCAAAGTGCGAAGATTCTTCGATAAAGTACTTTTGATCTCTGAGGAAGCCCGCTACTTCAGCAACGATACCAATGGTGTCGGGGCAAGTTATCGTAAGTATGTAGGAGTTCTGGCTCATAGCGGGAACCTTTACGTAGTGGTGGTTGGGAAGATTCTACTTCTTAATGCCGCCCGGATTGCGGTGACTACCTGATTTGTTCATCCGCCGTGCGCTCTTCGGTATAGCAGTGAGTCTTGCCCTGATAATCATCGACTAGCCAGCCTGTATCTGTGGCATTGATATAGCCGGGCCCGACGGGTGTTTTGCCGGCACCGTCGGGTATGTCCAGTACATACTCCGGTTGGCATAGTCCCGAATAGTTACCGCGCAGTTCGCGCATGATTTGCTGACCTTGTTGGATATTAGTCCGGAAATGGCTGGTGCCTTTTGCACGGTCAGCATGATGCAGATAGTAGGGCTTGATGCGGTTCTCTACCAATAGGCGCATTAATGCACCGAGCGTTTCAGGGCTGTCATTAATGCCTTTTAACAAGACCGTCTGGCTCAGCAGGGGCAGTCCGGCATCGGCTAGTGCTGCGCAGGCGATTGTCGCCGCTTCGCTGAATTCCTGAGCATGGTTGGTGTGTATCACCACGTATAGCGGGTTAGCTGCGCGTAGTGCCTCAATAAGGGGTGCGGTGATTTTCTCGGGCGTTACTACCGGCACGCGGGTATGAATTCGAATAATTTTTACGTGTTTGATTGCGCGTAGTCGCTCGAGCAGGGAAGCCAGTCTGCTCGGTGAGAGTATCAGCGGATCGCCACCGGACAATATGACTTCCCAAATATCGGGATCAGCCGCGATGTAATTGAGCGCGTCATCGAGTTCGCTGGCAGAGAGTGCTTGCTGTTCGCCAACATCTTCGCGACGAAAGCAGAAGCGACAGTAGACCGGGCAAACATGCACCGGGGTTAGCAGAACCCTGTCCGGGTAGCGATGGATGATGCCTTTGACCGGCGAGTGACGGTGATCGCCGATGGGGTCAGCGGAGTCTTCGGGTCGGTAGTTCAGCTCGGCAGTGTCGGGAATAAACTGGGCCGCGACCGGGTCATTCTCTCTGCCGGCATCAATCTGTCGCAGCATTTGCGGTGATACGGAAACACCAAACTGCCGTGCTACCGGCACTAGCTGCTCGTATTCGGCTGCTGTGATGTGCTCAGAGTTAAGCAGGCGCTTCAGACCCGATGTTTTGTTATGGGTGCCTGTAACCGCATTTGGCTCTGAGTCGTTTCTGTCCGGAGCATCTCCGTCCATCGTGAAAATCCTTATGTTATCTAAAGCCGGCCTTTGGGTATGATATGCAGAATGTGCTGCTGCACATCAGTTTCAAGCCGGAGCGTTGCTGCTAATGTATCAGTTTGGACAGCTGCCCGTCGCGGCGGGAATTTGACCGTGCAAAACCCCAAAAAGCTCATGATGTTGTTAGAATAGTCGGCCGGTTGTCTGGCCGCGCCTGTAAAATAGGGCGTTGAGTCCTGGCCGACACCGCAGATGCGCCCCATTGTGGGCGGCATTTACCGAATTGGTATTAGATAAAATCTGGAGAGACAGAACCGATGTCTGATTATCGCGCCCCGGTCAGGGATATGTTGTTTGTAATCAACGAACTGGCTGATATGAATGAAGTTGCCGCATTGCCTGATTATGAAGAGGCCACTCCCGATGTGGTTGAAGCCATGCTGGAAGCTGCTGCGCAGTTGGCAAATGATGTTATCGCTCCGACCAATGTTATTGGTGATACGCAGGGTGCGAAGCTGGTAGATGGCCAGGTTGTTGTGCCGGATGAATTTAAGGCGGCTTATCAGCAATACGTTGAAGGCGGTTGGCCCGGTCTGTCACTCGACCCCGAATATGACGGCATGGGACAACCTATGTTGGTTGGTATGGCTGCTGAGGAAATGTGGCAGTCGGCAAATTTGGCCTGGTCACTGTGCCCGATGCTCACGCAGGGTGCGATTCATGCGATCGAGTCTTATGCCACTGAAGAATTGCGTGGTCTGTATTTGTCGAAAATGATTACCGGTGAATGGACCGGCACGATGAATCTGACCGAGCCACAGGCTGGTTCAGATCTGTCGGTGATCCGTTCTTATGCGGTTCCCGAAGGCGATCACTACCGCGTTAGCGGCCAGAAGATTTTCATCACCTGGGGCGATCACGATATGACGGACAACGTCATTCATCTGGTCTTGGCCCGCATTAAAGGCGCGCCTGAAGGCGTCAAAGGCTTGTCGCTGTTCCTCGTGCCTAAGTTCAAGTTGGATGCCGATGGCAACTCAGCCGACTTTAATACTGTCGAGACGGTATCGATTGAGCACAAGCTTGGTATTCATGGCAGCCCCACTTGCGTGCTCGATTTTCAGGCATCCGAGGGCTACCTCGTTGGTGAAGAGAACAAAGGTCTCATCAGCATGTTTGCGATGATGAACCGGGCCCGACTGAACGTTGGCCTGGAAGGGGTGTCTATCTCTGAGCGCGCTTATCAGCAGGCCCTGTGGCAGGCGAATGATCGCGTGCAGGGCGGTGTTCCGATTATTAATCACCCCGATGTCCGTCGTATGTTGATGCAGATGAAGTCTGAAACTGAAGCTATGCGCGCGGTTGCGTATCTTGCCGGCGGTCATCTTGATAAGGCGGAGAAATCTGCTGACGATGCAGTTAAGCAACATAGTGAAGCGATGGTTGAATTGCTGACACCCATTGTTAAGGGTTGGTCAACGGAAACGGCACAAATTCTGACGTCTATAGGCATTCAGGTTCATGGTGGTTCCGGTTACGTTGAAGAAACCGGAGCTGCACAGCATTTTCGTGATGCGCGTATTACGACTATCTATGAAGGCACTACCGGTATTCAGGCTTTGGATTTTGCAGGACGTAAAATTCTTCGTGATGGTGGTGTGAGTGTTAATGCCTTCATTGATGAGATGTTGGGTATCAGTGCTTTGCTTGCTGATAAGCAAGAGTTGTCGGCGCTTGCTGCTGCCACTGAGAAAGCTATTGTTGATCTGAAAGCATCGGTTGCCTGGTTGCTTGAGAATGCTGCTGATGCGGACAGCGTTGGTGCAGCCTCATATCACTTGCTGATGCAGGCAGGTTTGGTTGTCGGCGGTTGGCAGATGGCTCGTGCTGCTGCAATTGCGACGGACAAGCTGGCTTCAGGTTCCGGTGATGCAGAGTTCCTGCAGGCCAAGGTTATTACGGCGCAGTTTTATGCGGAGCATTCTTTACCTCAGGCTGAGGCACATGCAGTGTCGATGCGTGCGGGTGCAGAATCTATGATGGCTTTAACGCCGGAACAGTTTGCCAGCGGGCAGAGTTAGCTTTTAGCTGACGGAAGCGGGGCCAAAAAAGGCAAGCAAGGTCAGGTCTTCGCTGATATCGAAGAATGAATGCTCGGCAGTCGCCTGAACATAAAGGATAGAGCCGGGGCCAACTTCCTGATCCTGATTGTTTACTTTCAGGCGGGCTTTGCCTTCAACGACAAAGTAGATTTCATCTTCCAGATGCGGTGCCTGCATATCTTTGGCGCCCACAGGAAGGCGATAGACAGCTGAGCTCAGGCCGGGAAGACGCAGGAACTCGTGAAAACAGGGCTCGTTACCCCCAACCTGTTTGGTGAGTTCTTCGAGTTGAAATACTTTCCAGTCGTTGTTGCTCATAGTTTTTTCCGTGCTCATTGTTGTGCCTGAGCTAAGTTTGCTGCGATGTCCTGAGTGTAACTTAGGGTATCAGTGTGTGTTATGTGGCTGATGGTTTTACGCCACAGTATATTTCGGGGGGTAATAATCCCCAATGACGCTGTACGGTGCAAGTGCCTGCAGCACGATCGGCGGTAAATCAGGTTAGACTGTGCCGCTATGCCAAAGAAGGAGGCATCATGCGATTTACAACAAGGCAGATTCACGAGGGCGTTGAGCCGGATCCGTTAACCGGATCAATACTAACCCCTATTTATCAGAGCACGACCTTTGTGCAGAGCTCGGTCGATGAGTATTTGGATAAAGGCTATTCTTATTCTCGCTCGGGCAACCCGACGGTGCGGGTTCTGGAGAATAAGCTGACAGCACTCGAAGGCGGTGTAGATTGTTCGTGTTTCGGTACGGGCATGTCAGCAATAAATGCAGTGATGATGGCGTTCCTGAATGCAGGCGATCATGCCATTATTTCGGACGTCGTTTATGGCGGCACCTATCGTCTCAGCACGAAAATTTACTCACGCTTCGGTGTTGAGTTTAGTTTTGTTGATACCTCCGATGCGGCTGCTGTGCGCGCAGCGGTAAAAGACAATACGCGTCTGATTATTACTGAAACACCTGCAAACCCAACATTGAAGCTAACGGATATTGCAGCTGTATCTGAGGTGGCTCGTGAGTTTGGTATTCCGCATGCCGTGGATAACACTTTCCTGACACCGTACTACCAACGTCCGCTGGAATTAAATGCCGACATCGTTGTGCACAGCACGACTAAGTACTTCGATGGTCACAATGCCACTGTTGGTGGTGCGGTTATCTCATCGACTCAGGAGCTTGCGGATAAGGTTCGCTACATCATGAATGCTACCGGTACGATAATGTCGCCACAGGTTGCGTTTTATACCTTGCAGGGAGTTAAAACACTGTCGGTGCGCGTCGACCGTCAATCGCAGAATGCGATGGCTGTTGCCGAATTTCTTGAGTCACATGAAAAAGTTGAGCAGGTTTCGTACCCGGGGCTTAAATCATTCCCACAGTATGAACTGGCTTGCAGTCAGGCCGATGGCTTTGGGGCGATGATCTGGTTTGAGGTTAAAGGTGGTCTCACGGCTGGCAAGCAACTGATGGATAACATTGAGTTGTGGAGCCTTGCGGAGAATCTTGGGTCTGTTGAATCATTGATTACGCATCCGGTCACGATGACACACGCTGATGTCGAAGAAGCTGAGCGCAAGCGCGTCGGCATTCTGGATGGTCTGGTGCGTTTGTCGGTAGGTCTGGAAGATGTTGAAGACCTGATCGAGGCTTTGGATAAAGCGCTGGCTGGGGTTTGAAGCAGTAGCTTTTCAGTAGCATCAGAAAGCAGAAACGGCAGCCATTGGCTGCCGTTTTCTATTGCACTATAGGTGTCCCCGAGTGCTGCAGTCTGGCTACCTTCTTAACGTAACAAGCTTGCGGGCATTACTTAATCCGCAATTTTTCTTCGCCCTGGTCTATTAAACCGAGAACTGTGTCCCCGTTTTATAGGCACGAATGCAAAAAAATGGTGGTAAGCGATTGTTGTACGCGAAAGGCTGACGGTGCACATGCGGAGGTGTTGGATGGTCAGGGATGGATACAGGAAAGGACATATATACAATTACTTAGCTCCCATGAGCTTGATGGCTTCAGCTTTGCTGGCACCACAGCTAGGCGCTGCTGAGGAGATGGTAAATGTTGAACCAGGTTCTCAGGTTGTGTTGAGTTCATCTGCAACTGAGCAATACAGCAGCTTGCTCGGAGCGACTGCACCTTGGTTAGCTGCTTCAGGCGATGGCTCTGTGGTTGCTGGAATGAGTCAACTGTTTAATACCGCCGAGGCTCGCAGTAGGCAGTTTATTACAGATCAGGATCGCCAGATTCGTTCGGAGCTTAGTGGATGGTTTGCCGCGCAGTCCTCTTTAGCTATCAAGCAGGATAATACCGTGTTGAATAGTCCTGATGGATTGATTGGTCCCGATGGCGGCTTGAGCGTCGGAGTCGGGACGGATGAACTCTCGGTTGATTGGACGGTGAAGTTCTAACAGCTGCGAGTCTGATAGCAAGGCATAAAAAAAGGGCGCGTTTCCGGAGAGGAGACACGACCTTTTTGTATTAATCAGATACTTGCAAGATAGCCAGATTAGGGCTTTAGGCTTGTTTTCGGATTTTGCCCAGAAAATCGTGGGTAATACGTGCCCATTCGAGCTTCAGCCAGGGTGAATATTCATCTGGATTAGCTTCGATTGAGGCGGCAAGATCTTCTGGTTTAATGAAGCGCCAATCGGCGATTTCGGACGGGTCTACCTTGGGTTCGCCGGTGAAATGACCCACGAAAACCCAGCACAGTTCATGCTCTGCGCCATGCTCGTTGTATTGAGCCTGATACTCGAATTTAAACAGGTATTCGAGATTGGTTTCGATGCCCAGTTCTTCATGAACCCTGCGGTGTGCAGCAGATATTGTCTCTTCACCTGCTCGAGGGTGGCTGCAGCAGCTATTGGCCCAGATGAGTGGCCACAAGGGCTTGTTGCTACTGCGTTGTTGCAGCAGCAGGTCGCCGTTTTCATTGAAAAGAAATGCGGAAAATGCCCGGTGCAATGTGCCTTTACCTACATGACACTCAGCTTTGCTCAGTTCACCAACAGCGCTGTCTTCACTGTCTACAAGAATGAGTAAGTCTTCGCTGTGTTCTACATAGGTCACTTGACCGCTTCTCCGCTATTACTACCAATCGAAAACGCCATTGATTTGAGCCCGCCGTTATTCAGCACTGTCGCCACATCATTTGCATGGGCTTCGTTCTTGCACAGAGCCAACATCGCACCGCCACCACCACCACCGGTAAGTTTTGCGCCCAGCGCACCGGCATCGCGTGCGAGTTGAATGCCTCTTTCTAGTTCGGGTGTCGAAACCTGCAATGCATTCAGTAGACCCTGATTGATGTTCATGAGTTCCCCGAGCGTTGCCATATCATTTTCCTGAATCGCCGCGACACCACGCAGGGTGAGATTGTCGATATCATCAAAAATCTTTTCGTATATCTGCGGCTGGCGCGCATGTGCTTCACGGACAGCTTGTACGGTTTTTGCTGTGAGCCCCTCAGAGCGCGTCATACCAACGACCACCCATATTGGCTCAGGTATGTTTAACAGTTCGACAAGTGGCGGCTCACCCTTTCTGAAAACCAGCGACTGCCCGAAAGTGGCCATGGTGTTGTCGATACCACTTGGTTTTCCATGAGCTGTTTTCTCAGATTTAAATGCGAATTCATTAATCTGATCTTCACTAAGCCCTAGTTCGAAGTGCTGATCGATGGCGCGAACTAACGCTACTGCCAGCGCTGCGGAACCACCCATACCCATACCACGAGGTACGTCGGGGAATACTTCTATGCGCATGCCGCGATCGCCGAGACCCAGCTCTTCGAGGATTTCACTTGCTGCTAATTCAAATGAGCGGCGGTTTTCTTTCACGGCGTTGAGCTGATATTCGACGCCCCACTTCGGAATGAGCAAATGCACGCCATCATCACAGTCTTCGATATGTGCCCGAGTATTGAGCGGGATAGGGCATGCGATAGCGTGCCGTCCATATACGACTGAGTGCTCGCCTAGCAAAATAATCTTGCCGTGACCCACACCCATTTCGGCATCACTTTTGGCCTGCGCTATTTTTGCTTTCGGCGATATGTTCCCACCGGAAATTTCTTCCAAAATTTCTCTGGCCTTCCATACCTTGATTTCACCACTGAGAAGTATTTTTTCGAGCACCTCATCGAAGAGTTCGGGTGGCGTGCCAGCAGCCTTCACAACGCTGCGCGCATGCAAGGTCATGTGTCCGGCCTGAATACCTTCAGTAGCCAATGCCTTGAGGGCAGCATAGTTTTGCGCCAGGCCGACCGCGGCCATAACTTCGGCTAGCTCAGTGGCCGATTTGACTCCGATCATACGTAAGTTGACGGCAACGCTAGGGTTCGACTCCAACGGTCCACCGACGATGCCCACTTTAAGAGGCATAGCCAGACTGCCGCGCAGGTTGCCATGTTCGTCTTTCCACCAGCGTGATAGTGCCGTATAGCGGCCGTCGCGCGCAGCATAGGCGTGTGCCCCGGCTTCGATGGCGCGCCAGTCATTGCCGGTTGCGAGAGCCACTGCATCGACGCCGTTCATAATGCCTTTGTTATGCGTGGCGGCCCGATACGGATCTACCTGAGCGAAATCGGAGGCGATAATAATGCCGTCACGTACCTGCTCGCCCGTGTAGCCTTTTCCGCCAAGCATGTCGACGGGCAATGTTACTTCTGCGCGTGCGATAGCGCGGTCTGCCAGATTCGATAGAATCCGCAAAAATACTTTGCCTTCGGTAATTGATTCGACCAGTGATGCAACGCCTTCGCACATGCCGTTGACGAGGTTCGCACCCATTGCATCGCGGGTGTCGACCAGCAAATGCACAACCAACATTTCAGAGTTGCCTGAGGGAAATGGGTATTTCTTGATTTCGAGATCAACCGCACCGCCGCCACGAGCCACCATTCTCGGGTGGAAGCTGTTGGCGAGATCAAGAATCTCTTGTTTGCGATTAAGAACCTCTTCACCGGCAGCATCTATGTTGGGTATTTCAACCACCTGAATCTGGCCAATCAGAATGGGGTCATCGGAGTCGGCCGTATAACCGTTGGCGGCACGTGCTGTTTTTGCTGCGGCACTGAGTGCGGCAACGATAGAGGGCTCTTCAACAACCAACGGCACGACATAATCGCGTTCGTTAATCAGAAAATTGAGTCCTAGCCCGATCGGCATGCCCATAACACCGATGACGTTTTCGATCATTTTGTCGGCAGCGGCCAGCTTTAATGTGTGGTCGCCACTGCTAAGTGCTTCGAAATCATCATCCGTGACGAGACCTTTGTCGTGCACTGCACGCACGCGCTCGTCGATAGACATTTTGTAGAAAAGAGGAATTCTGGACCGATCCACTATCAGCTCCGTTTGCTGTTAAGCCCTAATGATGACTTTCTGTATCGCTTGTCGCAAGCAATTCCTCCGATTCGAGGGTGCATTAGTCGCTGACTGGTGCCACAATATTGACATCTTAACGCAGCAAACCACGGCGGTATTCTTTCCTGTATGGATAAATTCTGGCTAAGACGCTACCCAACCGGCATTCCGCAAATGCTGACCCTGGACCCGGCCGAAACGCTGGTGGATGTATTTGAGCAG
The DNA here is from genome assembly GCA_965363345.1 of uncultured Chromatiales bacterium. Taxonomy (GTDB): domain Bacteria; phylum Pseudomonadota; class Gammaproteobacteria; order Steroidobacterales; genus JABIQA01. Next base: position 23,736 of record CBDTTT010000002.1, on the reverse strand, counting down.
TCTGTGCTTAAGTATGCCAAGCGGCCCGCCTACAGCAATTTTGGCAAGACCATCAGTTTTGGCGAGCTCAATGTGCTTAGTGCCCGCTTTGCCGCCTATCTGCAAAATCGCCTGGGGCTCGAGAAGGGCGACAAAGTCGCCATCATGATGCCCAATACCTTGCAGTACCCGATTGCCTTATTCGGTATCTTGCGCGCAGGCTTTGTGGTGGTGAATGTTAATCCGCTGTATACCCACCGTGAACTGCACCATCAGTTAAAAGACTCGCAAGCCAAAGCAATTGTTGTTGTAGCGAATAGTGGCGATGTGCTCGAGGAGGCTCTGGCGGAGGGCGATACAGATGTCCGTGGAGTTATTGTCACAGAAATTGGCGATATGCTGGATTCGCCTAAGCGGCAGTTAATCAACTTTGCGGTGCGTTATATCAAGCGCATGGTGCCAAAATACAGTCTAGAGTTTCCTGTTTCGTTTCGAGATACGGTTAGTGATAAAACTGCCGTCTTTCAGCGCCCTCATGAGCTTTTTGGCACAGACGTGGCATTTTTGCAGTACACCGGCGGAACAACCGGAGTATCAAAGGGCGCAATGCTTACCCATAGCAACATGGTCGCAAACCTGCGGCAGGTTAATGCCTGGTTTTCTAATGTAAACCGGCTTGGCGAAGAGATCGTGTTTACCCCGTTGCCGCTGTATCACGTGTATGCGCTGACCTGTAATTGTCTGGCATATCTTGAGAATGGCGGACTGAATGTCCTGATCACCGATCCCCGCGATACGAAAAGCCTGATTGCAGAGATGAAGCGTTGGAAGTTCACCGCAATTACAGGCGTGAATACCTTGTACCAGAGTCTGGTGAATCACCCTGACTTAAAGAGTGTCGATTTTTCTACAGTAAAGATTGTTTCTGCTGGTGGTATGGCCGTGATGGAACCGACGGCGCGTGCATGGCAGGAAATTACTAATACCACAATCCTCGAAGGTTACGGTTTGACCGAGGCATCACCGGTGGTGACGACGAATATGCCGCGCAATCGTGGCTTTACCGGCAGTATTGGCTTGCCGCTGCCCAATACGGAGATGTCACTGCGGGACGACAGCGGCAATGAAGTTGCGCAGGGTGAACCCGGTGAGTTGTGCGTCCGCGGGCCTCAGGTAATGCTGGGGTACTGGCTGCGCCCGGGTCCTACCGCGGAAGCTTTTACTGATGATGGTTTTCTAAAAACCGGTGATATAGCGATTGTCGATATAAACGGTCATTTTAAAATTGTAGACCGTAAGAAAGACATGATTCTGGTGTCAGGATTTAATGTTTTTCCAAGTGAGATCGAGCAGGTTGTAGTGGCGCATGCTGAAATTGCGGAAGCAGCCTGTATTGGTTTGCCGTCAAGGCGCGGCGGTGAGATCGTCGCGATATATGTGGTACGTGAACCAGGTTCGAAAATAACTGAGGACGCGTTGTTGGAATACTGCCGACATGAGCTGACGGCATATAAAGTGCCGAAGGTGACTCGGTTTGTCGATGACCTGCCTAAATCAAATGTGGGCAAGGTATTGCGTCGCGAGTTACGTGAGCAGGCTATCGCTGACAATCAGGCGAAGACTTAACGCTTTAATGCTTTTTCGGCTGCTGTCCAGTGGTCGTCATGAGTCCAGGTTTTTACAAACTGCTGCTCTTCTGTGGCGTCCAGTTCTTCATGCAGACGTTTGCGATGTGCGAGCGCCGTCATTTTATAGCCACGAATGACCTGCTGATTGTGTCCCAAATAGGGTGCCAGAAACTGTTCGACTGATGCTGCAAAATCGTCGTCCGCGATGGCATTGATTATGCCCAGTTGCAGCGCTTCGTCTGCTTTGACGCGTTGTCCCGTAATGAGCATGTGCAATGCTCGTGAGTCGCCTACCAGATCCAGCAGGTCAATGCCGCCACCCCAGGCTGTTGTGACATTGAGGCGCGACTGAATCAGCCCTATTTCTGCGTGTTTGGCTGCAATTCTCAGGTCACATGCCAGTGATAACTCTGCGCCACCACCTAAGGCTAAGCCATTGATAGCGCCAACGACCGGAAACGGAAAGTAGCGGATTTGATCAAGCGCCCGCCGGCCCCGGCGTGACATGGCAAGGCTGTCCTCTTCGGAACGCACGGCATTCAGTTCTTTAAGGTCACCGCCTGCCGCAAAGGCTTTGTCGCCGGCACCGGTCAGCAGTGCGAGCTTGATGTCCGGGTGATCGGCGTGAGCTGCAAAGGTATCGCCGATCGTATCCAGTAGCCCGAGATTCAGTGCGTTGCGCTTCTCAGGCCTGTTGATAGTCAGGCGCAAGACCTGGTCTTTGATTTCGACTAACAGTGCGTCAGATGACATGCGTGATATCCGGTGGGTGTCTTTAGACTAAGAATCAAAGGCAGAATCAGAAATAAAGGCGCATGACGCATTCCGCAATGCATGCGGGGCGGTCCTGGCCTTCAACTTCTACTGAGTATTTTTCGACAAACTGAATGCTGCCTTTAACTTCTTCTGCAGATACCAATTCGCAGTGCGCTTTGATGCGGGCGCCTGCCGGCACTGGTGCCGGGAAGCGCAGCTTGTTGATGCCGTAGTTAATTACATTTTTTACGCCGGGAAAGAGGGGCGTGCTTTCATCAACTAGACCGCGCAGCATCGGATACAGCGATAGTGTGAAATAGCCATGTGCGACAGTGGTTTTAAACGGAGATTCGGTAGCTGCACGCTCGGGATCAACGTGAATCCACTGCATGTCGCGGGTAGCTTTGCCGAAGTCGTTAATCATTTCCTGAGTAACAACTTCCCAGTCACTGGTGTGAATTTCGGTGCCAATTTTTGATTGCAGGTCGGCAAGTGTTTCTGCAAGGGCCATAGTGATGCTCCAAAACTGAATGAAAATTTGATTGGTCGACAGCCCTGTTCGGCTCGCGACTCATTCGGTGTGCAAGGCGGGATGCTACCAGAGTTGAGCAAATGCGCCATAGCAGATGGCTCGCACGCCGTTTCTTAGTACCCGTGGCTAGCGGAAATACTATCGCAGTATTGAGACTTATATCTTTTAAAAACAAATTCTTATGTCATTTTTGCGGGCGCGCTTTGATATCATGGTAAGCGACTTGCTTGGAGGCGCGTTGTAGTAATGGCAAGGCGCCGGCAGCGTTATATGAGTGGAACTAAAGATGGTTGTTATTGCTCCAAAAAGAGGTGGTAGTTGAGTCGCTCTGTATATAATGACCGCTGCTGTATTCTGGCTTCAGAATTAACCTGCAGTTGGCTTTACTAAAGGATGAACAAACTTGGCTAGTTATTCTCATAATGACAATACTTTCGCGCCTGCAGTTGCAGCGGCGCTATTGTCGATATTGCTCGCTGGTTGCGCTTCTCAGGAGGAAAAGCCGGACGAATCGCAGCAAGAGGAAGTCCCTTCATCTTCTCCGTCTTCAAGTTCTGGTGAGCAACCGTCAGGAGAGCAATCTGAAGCCGGCGAGCAAAGTGCTTCGGGCGAAGGCGCGCAGAGTGAGTCTGATCAAGGAAAACCGGGTGAGAGTGCATCTCAGCAGGGTCAATCTGAGCAAGGTGAATCCGGAGAGGGTACTAGCGGCGAACAGTCTTCAGATGCAGGCTCGCAGGATGGCTCTGCAGAATCTGCCGGATCAGAGTCCGGTCAGCAAGCATCAGGCGCTCAGGGTTCACAGCAAAGCGCAGGAACGGCAGGTCAGGCCTCTGGCGCTGGTGATGCCCAGCAGTCCACAGCGGGCAGTTCAGGTGCATACGGCGGCAGTAACGACGGGGCACCGGGTGTTCCGATGGGTACTGGCGATACCGCGGATCTGGATAGGATATTGAATGAATCGCTGGGCGAGTTTGATGGCACGATGGCGGCAGAGCAGGAGATTCTCGCATCATCCGGACAGGGTTCCGCTCAGTCTGCGAATGAGCGTGAGGGCAAGGATGCAGCAGAGGTTGGGTCAGCAAGTGGCGGTCGCAGCCCTGGCGGAGTACCTGAGCAGGATGGCGCCTACGGTGACGGTGCGGGTTCTTACGGTGGCGATACGCAGAATGCGAACAACGGTGTACAGAACTCGGCTGGTACCCAAGCTGGCGACGCTGACGGTTTGACTGAAGAGCAACGTCAGGAGCGCATTCCCGAAGATATTCCAAACGATGATGCAGGCGAGGATGTGGTTGCACGACAGATTCGTGAACTGGCCATGCAAGAAGAAGACCCGGAGTTGCGTGAAGCAATCTGGGATGAATACCGGAAGCATACGGGTATAAAGAAATAGTATTTATATGATGAACAGTCGGGTCAGTAATTCTGTGGCATACACAGTCAGAGCATTTTTGCTGCTGACCTTGCTGGTGCTGGCCGCGTGTTCATCGCCGCGGACTGTTAATTATGAAGACGTTGATGTTGTCCGAGCTGAGGCCGACGTTAACCCGGAAAAACTTCTGGATGTAGGGATCGTATTGTTTGACCCGGGTATACCGGACAGTCTCGATGATCAGGAAAAAAAGATGGTCTTTCCGGATGTGCGGCGCGCCGAAGCGCGTTATATGCCGTATCACCTGAAGGGCACTTTGGAGGGCACCGGTCACTGGGGCGCGGTCTGGGTGCTGCCACAGCGTGCCGATACGGTAGATCTTATTGTGATGGGTAAGATTGATAAGTCTGACGGTCTGAATGTATCGCTTAAGGTAGGAGCCTGGGATTCCACCGGACGTGAATGGCTTAACAAACGCTATAAAACTCAAATTCCTGAAAAAGCCTATTCGACTTATCGTGATGCGAACCAAGACCCTTATCAGAATATCTATAACGAAATTGCGAACGACTTATTGGAAGTAAGACAGAAGCTTTCAGATGCCAAACTCACACGTATCCGTGAAGTATCTGAGCTGCGTTACGGCGCAGCTCTCGTGCCAGATGCATTTGACGGATATCTGGTAATGGGTCGTGATGGCAGGTATGAGGCAAAACGTCTGCCTTCCGCAGATGACCCGATGGTGCAGCGTTTGCGAGCCGTGCGCGAGCGCGAGTACACGCTGGTCGACACCTTGAACGAATATTATGCAGGGTTGTATTACGACCTGTCGCCACCTTATGAGGACTGGCGCAAAGCATCCCGTGAGGATTCGATTCGTTACATCGAGTTGAAGCGTCAGGCGCGGATGCGCCAGATCATGGGTGTGGCGGCCATCGTTGGTGCTATCGCCTATGAGGGCGCTGGCGGAGGCAATAGCGCGATTACTAATACAGCCATACTCGCCGGTATTGAAGGTTTTAAGAGCGGTATGGGTAAGTCATCCGAAGCCAAGTTGTATGAGCAATCACTGCTTGAGTTGGGCAGCTCTTTTGATTCGGAGGCAGAGCCGTTGCTAATTGAAGTTGAGGGCCAGACCCGACGTCTCACGGGCACCGCCGAAGAAAAGTACGACGAATGGCGACGTATCCTTGAAGAAATTTATGCCGCAGAAACCGGATTGGTTATTAGTGCCGATACCGATTCCGATGACGATCTGTTAGACGAAGATTGATACAGGAATGACCGGACTTTCTGAAGGGCTGCATTTAAGCTCACGTTTTGAATTAGTAAACCCCTTAGGCCGCGGTGGGATGGGCGAGGTTTGGCTTGCCAATGACCTCGAGCTTAACGAGCAGATCGCACTTAAGGTTTTGCGTTCGGAACTTTCGGGCGATCAGTTGTGGCTGGATCTGCTGCGCGAGGAATGTCGACGCGTTCGTAATCTGGTGCACCCCGGCATCGTCCGTGTTTATGATTTTCATCATGACGGACCGTACGCGTTTATCTCTATGCAGTATGTTCCCGGAGCGAGTCTTGTGCAGTCGCGCGGACAGGCCTGGCAGGATATATTGCAGACACTTCTGCCGGTCACTGATGCGCTTGAGTACGCGCATCGACAAGGCCTGGTGCATCGTGACATTAAAGCATCGAACGTGTTGTTGGGTGAGCAGCAACAACCCTTGCTGACTGACTTCGGTGTTGCCGCACTTGCTGGCAGCGAGTCTGATGCAAGTCGGTTTTTAAAGGCTGGCGGCTCATTGCCTGGCATGAGCCCGCAGCAGCTAGGTGGTGCAGAACCGGCTATTTCCGACGATATTTATGGCTTCGGTTCGATGTTGTATGAACTGCTGTCAGGACAACCGTTATTCCATCCCGATGTTACCGAACAAAAGGTCATGCAGGAGAGTCCGCCCAGGCTCGATTCGTTTGATCTAACCGTAAAACCACCAGCCGATCTGGTTGGCCTGGTTGCAACTATGTTGCAGAAAAACCCACTGCAGAGGCCACAGAGTATTGCCACAGTGAGAGCTGCGATAGAGCGTTTGCTTACTGAGGAAGTGGCTGATGATGTAGCGAAGACCATGATTACACCTAAGCGGCGGAAAATTGCTGCCGGGGTTGAGCCTGTTCAGCAGGGGAATCATCCGCCACCACTGCAGCCCGAAAAAGATATGGCCGGCGAAGGCTTGTCCCGCAAAGTCATTGTTGCCGGAGTAGCGTTGTTGGTTCTGTTGATATCTGTGGTGTTGTTGTTGCCGGGGTATGTGGCAGAAAAAGCGGCAGAGCAGCCTGAGGTTCAGTCGGAACAGGTTGTTGCCGATGTTACGCAGCAAGTTGACACCACCAGCGCCGAGCCTCAGCTTAGTGCTGAAGAACTCAGAGCGTTGCGTGAACAGGCTGATGAGGTGCTCGGCGATGTGCTGGCATTGAATGACGGTTTGCAGTTGGTCGCAGTTAAACGCTGGGGCGGTGGTGATTGGAACGAGGCTCGTGATCTCGTCGATAGTGCGGATGATTTTTATAAGCAGCGTAATTACCAAGCGGCTACTGCTGGATACCGCGAGGCATTGAGCAAGCTGGAGGCGCTTGAAGCACGCGTGCCATTTGTGTTGCAGCAGACATTGGACGCGGGGTTAAAGGCGTTGCTTGCGGGAGATCAGCAGCCGGCAATTGATACGTTTAATCTCGCGCTGGAAATTGATCCACAGAATGCTATCGCCAAAGATGGCCTGCAACGCGCTTTGCTGCTCGACCAGGTGTTGGCGGCAATGAACAGGGCCATCGCAGCCGAGGCAGACAAAGATTGGAGCAATGCTGCGGCCGCTTACCGTGAGGTTCTGGCTCTTGATGCGGCATGGGAGCCGGCACAAGAAGGTGCGGCCCGGGCTGACCGTTTTGCGTTAGAGCAGCGTTACAACAGTTATATGGGTGCCGGTTTTTCTGCGCTGGCTACAAAAGACTATGTGCAGGCAAAAACTTCGTTCGACAGCGCGTTAGTTGAACGTCCGGGCGATGCTGATGCACTTGCCGCGCTGCGGACACTGGCTGACGAACAGCAGTTGGCCAGTCTTCGGAGCTCATTGGCTAAGGCAAAAATTGCTGAGATTACTGAGGACTGGACCCTAGCCGTAAAAAATTATGAGGCGGTGCTGCGTCTGGACGGCAGTTTGGCTGCTGCTGTTGAGGGTAAGCAACGTTCGGCTTTGCGCGAGCAGTTAGATCAGCAATTACAACAAGCATTGGCTGCAGCTGATAGCTATAACGATACGCGCGCCTTGGGTCGCGCGGAGGCTTTGTTACTGCGCGCGCAGACGGTTTTGATGCCGGGTGAGCGTTTACAGTTGCAGATGACTGAATTGGCTGAGTTGCTCAGAGTGGCGGCAATACCGCTGCCGGTTGAATTCATCTCGGATGGCGAAACGAACGTAGTAATATACAAAGTCGGCCGCTTTGGCCAGTTTGCTCGCAAAACATTGCAACTGCGTCCGGGTGTGTACACCGTCGTTGGCAATCGTGATGGTTATCGAGATGTACGTATCAAATTCCGTGTTGTTGCGGGTCAGACCATGGCACCTTTAGTGCTGGAGTGTAAGGAACCGATTTGATCCACCGGATCGTTTTAGTAGAGCCAGCAGGTGAGCGGGTTGTTGCCGCGGAACAGTTGCCGATATCTATTGGCAGCAGTGCTGCAGATATTCGTGTTCCGGGCCCTGCCAATAGCCAGGCTATGGCAACAATTGGCATGCTCGATGACCGTTTGTTTCTCCAGCCTACAGCCGGCAGTGCTGGTGTCAGCGTTAACAACGAAAGTGTGACAGGCACCCGTTGGTTAGCATCGGATGATTCTATTCTGATTTCCGGTGTACGGATTGATTGCCATCTCGATAATGAGGATGGCGATGACAATTTGGCCTCATGGCGATTGCGTGTAGATTATGCTGAGGTTGAGTATCAAACTCTTCCTCCTGAGCTTGCTGAAGCTGGCGACACCATTAGTCCTGTTCGACCGCGTGTGGCACCTGCCGCGGCAGTTGCCGAACATCGAACCCGCAATCGTTTTCTAACAGCGGTTGGCGCAAGCCTCGCCATTTTGCTGTTCTGTGCCTTCTATATATTTACCGCGCGTTCGGTTGGTCTTGATATTGAACCCGGGTTTGCGGATGTGGAACTGTCCGGCGGCTTGTTGCAATTGGATTTCGGCGAACGCTATTTACTGCGCACCGGTGAATACACTATTCAATTAGCAGCAGAGGGTTACTTGCCTCTTGCCACAACATTCACTGTGACAGGCGCAGCAAAACAGGATTTTGAATTTTCATTGGAGAAGAAGCCGGGACGTGTTCAGGTCGTTTTTCCTGAAGGTGTCAGTACGGGCATTTGGATTGATGACGAGCTCCTGCCTCAGGGGGTGAATCAGGAATTTGTATTGCCTGCCGGTGTATACCAGTTGCGTCTTACGCCCGAGCGCTATCAGGAGTATAAGGCAGAGCTGGTGGTTGAGGGCGCGGGCTTGCTGCAGTTGATTGAGCCGGATTTGGTTCCTGCATGGGCCGATGTGGCCTTAAGAAGTGCGCCATCTGATGCCGCAATTATTGTTAACGGTATTGAGCTGGGCCAGACTCCTGCGACAGTCGAGATCCTTGCGGGCACAGCCGTATTGGAACTAACGAAGCCAGGCTACAAGACTTGGAAGCAGGCGCTATTGGTCCAGGCAAATCAGCCACAGGAACTGGCTCTCGTCGAATTGCGTGAGCTTGAGGGGGTGGTGCGTTTGCAGAGCCAGCCTCCCGGAGCTGCAGTAACTGTTGACGGTCAGTATGCGGGCAAGACGCCGCTTGAAGTGGAACTAGACCGCGGCGGTCGTTACAAAATTCGCTTGCAGAAAGCAGGTTATCGGGAAGCCACCCGTCAGTTGACGATCGAAAAAAGTGGTGTGCAGAATCTGCAGTTTTCGCTTGAGCCTTTGATAGGGAAGGTGCTGGTCCGTGCCCAGCCTGCTGATGCCAAACTGTATGTCGATGGCAAATTGCTCGGTGAGGTGAATCAAACTTTAGAGCTCACATCTATGCCCCATCGTATTGAGGTTCGTAAGGTCGGCTACGAAAGCTTTGTGACTGAAGTTACGCCTCGTCCGGGTTTGCCTCAAGAATTGAACGTTAAGCTTTTTACAGCTGCAGAAGCTTTATTGGCAGCTACGCCTGAGCTGATAGCAACTTCTCTCGGTGCTGAATTGCGGCTCATGCCGACCGGTCAGTTTCAGATGGGCACGTCGCGGCGAGAGCAGGGTCGCCGGGCGAATGAAGCGCAACGCGAAGTGAAGCTCACCCGTCCCTTCTATATCGGCTTACGCGAGGTGAGTAATCGCGAGTTTCGAGAATTCAAACCGTTGCACACATCGGGTGCCGAGCGTTATCGGGAACTCGCCGGTGATCGCCATCCGGCGGTGATGGTCAGCTGGCAAGAAGCGGCTGCTTTTTGTAATTGGCTTAGTGACAAAGACGGTCTGAACCGCGCTTATGTGCCGGGTAACAGCGGTTTGATGTTAGCTGCGCCTGCGACCAATGGCTACCGTTTGCCGACTGAGGCTGAGTGGGCCTGGGTTGGGCGTTATAACGCCGGGGCTGCGAGTTATAAATATCCTTGGGGTGCGATTAATGACTCAATGCCACCCCCTGTGGATGCCGGCAATTACGCGGATCTGGCAGCTGAGGGTGTTGTGAGTAACATTTTGCGCTCTTACGAAGATGGATTTCCGGTAACCGCGCCGGTTGGTAGTTTTGTCGGCAGCAATCTGGGCATTTTTGACCTAGGCGGCAATGTTGCTGAGTGGGTCAATGATATCTATGTCATTAATGCGGCTGGCAGGGGCAGTGTTGATATAGATCCGGTAGGACCGGCCGATGGCAGGTATCATGTGATCAGAGGTTCCGGTTGGCGACATGCCAGTATTTCGGAGCTTCGTTTGGCGTATCGCGATTTCGGTAATAAGGGGCGGCTCGATGTGGGCTTCAGACTTGCCCGCTATACTGATGCGGTACAAAAATAGCTGCATTCAGAACGTATGATAGTGGCGTAGAAGCGCTCGGGTAGAGTATGGATTTTCTTAAAGTGGTGTTGGTGGTCTCATTGGGCCTGGGTGTTACCTGGGCTGCTGATCAGGTAGTGCCCGTAACCGACTCTGCAGAGCAAGCCGCAGTAGAAAAACAGTTGCAGGACATACAGGATACGCTGGGCCAGGATGATCCTGGCGAGCTAAAAGATTTTGTGCCGTCAGAACCTTTGTCGGCAGATATTGCTATTGAATTCCCGTCAGATATTTAGAACCACAATGAGCATGCCGCAGGGCAAACCAAAGAGACTTATCGCATGAAGAAGAGCCTGCCGACAGAATTTGTTTTCCAGTTATTCGCTTTGTTGATTGCTGTGATTATGGTGCATGCCGTCTATGTGGCACTTATCAGGCCGCAGGCAACTGAGGTGATGGAAGAGCAGAACCGGATGATTGCCGAAGACCCAAACTACGTCGTCGAGCGTTCTTTCTATGTGATCGTTCAGGATTTTGAGCAGGAATCCTGTTTTATACTGATGTTATGGGCTTTTTCGATCATGGGTTACAAAGGCTGGACGGCGGCCCGTGAGCGCACATTGTTGCAGCAGAATTTGGTTCCGATTGCCGAGGGTATGCGGATATTGCCCGCGGATACCCGCGAGTATGCCCGCAATATTCAGGCGCTGCCCGCGGACCAGCAGCAACTTTTGCTGCCGCGCGCACTGCTAACAGCATTGCACCGGTTTGGCGCTACCGGCAGCGTTCAGGACACCTCTGCTACGGCACACACCCTGGTTGAAACGGAAGCCGAGCGCCTCGAGTCCGAGCTTTCAATGGTGCGTTATATCGCTTGGGCAATTCCTTCAATTGGGTTTATCGGCACAGTGCGCGGTATCGGTGCGGCCCTGTCTCAGGCGCATCGGGCGGTAGAGGGTGACATCAGCGGTGTTACCCAAAACCTGGGTGTGGCATTTAACTCAACGTTTATTGCCCTGCTAATTAGTATCGTGCTTATGTTTCTGGTGCATCAGTTGCAGTCGCAGCAAGAACGTCAGGTTTTCGATACCGAATCCTACGTGGATGAACACCTCATTCGTCATTTGCAGGGTTCGTAGCCGTTATTGCTCATGGCTATTCTTGGCATAGAACTCAACGACGTTGCACTTGCGGGTGTTGGCCCCGATGGCACTGTCTTCTGGGAGCCCGCATACGCACTGTTTCGTGAAGGGTCTTTGCGGCTAGGTCAGCAGGCTTTAAAGAGTCGTCGCTTGTTTCCCCGTGCAACGCGCAGCAATTATTTCGCTGAGCTCAGCGAAATACCTTTGGTCAATCCAACAGCGCCTTATCTGACAACGGCTGACTATGCTTACGCGCATTTGCAGCATGTTATGGCGAGCTGTGGTGATCAGTTTGATTCGGTCGTGTTTGCTGTGCCGGCGTGGTGGAGCGAAGAACAACTCGGTCTGATGTTGGGTATTGCTGACGAGTTGGCTATTCCTACCGTCGGCGTCGTTACATCTTCCGTCGCGGCAACCCGCCGTGAGTATCCGGGACAGCAGTTGTTTCATCTCGAAGCAGGGATGAATCAGTTTTTGATTCAGGAGCTTACTCAGGACAACGGTACTCAGGCCGCAGCGAGCAACGTGCTAAATGATTTTGGTTATGGTCAGTTGGAGCATAGTGCCGTCAGTTACATCGCTCGACGTTTATTGGAATGCAGTCGTTTTGATGCAACTCAGGCAGCGACAAACGAGCAGTTGTTGTATGACCGCTTGCCCGAGTGGTTGGCGGGGCTGAAGCGTCAAGCTGTAATTGAGATTGAAATTGAGCAAGGTGAGTATGTGTTTACCGCGGAGCTTAGCGCTCAGGACTTGCTCGCCACATTGCGTGTTGCCAGCGAGCCGCTCATACAAAGACTGCGTGCGCTTATTCCTGCAGGACAATCTGCAGCGGTTGCCTTGCAGTTTCACGCGTCACTCGATGACTTTCCCGGCTATGTGAACATGCTTGCGGAAGAGGTGGCTGCGGTGCCTTATATGCTGGAGCCGGCAGCAGCGGCTCGCGGCGCAATGCGGCGTGCGGCGCAGATGCCTTCGCAGGCCGGTGGCTACAGCCTGACCCGCTCACTGCCTTGGGATCTGTCGGCAGCAGAGCTCATGCCTCCTATGGCTTCTGTGTCTCAATTGCCGACACACTTGGTCTATAGAAATAAGGCCTATCGGCTTAATACGGGCAGTTTAGTTGTCGGGGCAGAGCTGTCGGCTGGTGAGAAAGGGTTGGTGCTTGAGTCGATTGCCAGCGGGATTTCGCGGCGTCATTTTTCGATTGAAACGACTAATAGCGAAGTTCTGCTTAAAGAGTATGGTCGCTATGGGACGCTGCTGAACGGCTATCCCGTAAAAGATAGCGTTAGCCTCCGCGCTGGCGATGTAATTGCAGTGGGTCAGCCTGCGGAGGAATTATTGCTGGTTTGCGAAGCACTGCCTATGGAGACAGAAGATGGCGCGTAAGCGTATCGATGTTTTCAATTTGTCATTCCTCGACGTCATGTCCTGTGGTTTTGGTGCAGTAGTTTTGTTTTACATGATCATTAGCGCACAGGTTTCTCAGCGTGCCGATACAGCTAACGAAGATGTATTAAGCGAGACCTTGCTACTTGAAGAAGAGGTGCTTGACGGTAGAAAGAATCTGGTGCGCTTGCGTAACTCGGTTGAGTCACGTCAAGAGCAGGAGGTTATCGCGGAGGGTGAGATACGCCGTATGCGCGAGCTTATTGAGCAGCTGACGGTGGAGCTTGCAGAATATGATGGCGATAGTCTCGCAACCCTCGACAGTGTTGAACAGCTAAAGGCCGATGTAAAAAGTCTTGAAGAGGCGAAGAAGCGTTTGTCAGCTGAGGCACGCGAGTCTGCTGATGATCCTGGCTCCAACGTGCGAAGTTTTACCGGACAGGGCAATCGCCAATACCTTACTGGCATGAGGATGGGTGGCAAACATGTGCTCATTTTGGTTGATGCGTCCTCCAGTATGTTGGGGCGAACCTATGTCAATGTGATTCGCTACAGGAATATGGCACCGGAGAAGAAACGCCGGGCACCGAAGTGGCGCAGCGTGGTGCGCACAGTTGATTGGATTACGACTCAGTTGTCGCCTGATGCCGAGTTTCAGGTGATGGTGTTTAATCAGGATGTGAAAAGTGTGTTTCCGGGCGCCGGTCTCGATTGGCAGAAGGTTGGTAACGGAAAGCGGGTTGATGAGGCAGTTGATTTGCTGCGTGAAGTGACTCCGAATTATGGCACCAGCTTATATCAGGCTTTTCAGGCTGCTGCAGATATGAACCCGCCACCGGATAACATCTATCTATTAACCGATGGTTTGCCGACACAGGGAGCACAGCCACCGAAGAAAACAACCATGGTCAGACCGGAGCAGCGAGTAAAGCTATTTGCCGATGCGATGAAGCGCTTGCCCCGTAATTCTCCTGTTAATGTGCTGTTGTACCCTATGGATGGTGATCCGGATGCCGCTGGGTATTTGTGGCGATTGGCAATTGAAACGAGCGGCTCAATGATGAGTCCTTCGTTGGATTGGCCTTAAGGCTTTGTTGCGACGATGAGAAAGAAGCGTAGAGATACCGAGACTTTCAGCCTGTCCTTTCTGGATGTGATCTGCTGTGGTTTCGGCGCGGTCATTTTATTGTTGGTTATCACCAAGATTTACGAGCCCGCTACCATTGAAGCAAGTAAGCAGGAACTGGAAGGCCTGATAAAAATATTGCAGGAGGAGTTGTTTGAGATGCGAGGCGAGAGTGTCGTGCTCAATCGCGATCTTGATTCTGTTGTAGAGAGTCTGTCTGATAAAAAAGAAAAGGTGGCACGGCTGCAAGGCGACCTGACAAAAATTCAGGGGCAATTTGCGGCCAGCAAAAATTCTGCCGATAAGCAGAGCACCGAGCAGGGCGATCTGTTGGCGGCGCGGCAGACGCTGACAGAGGAAATGCAGCGTCTCTTAAAAGATTACAAACCGGTTCCTGGTAACACCACGGTTGGCGGCATACCGGTTGATAGCGAATATATCATTTTCGTTATTGATACCTCCGGCAGTATGTTTCAGGGGCCGTGGAATCTGGTTCTGCAAATGATAGGTGAAACTTTGGCGGTCTATCCGACGGTGAAAGGTATACAGGTGCTCAATGATGAGGGCCGCTACATGTATACAACCTATACCGGGCGCTGGATTAAGGACTCACCTGCAGCAAGAAAAAATATTCTGAGTCGCCTGCGCAGCTGGAATCCCTATAGTGATTCGAGTCCGGTGGAAGGTATTACAGAGGCAATCAATAGCTTCTATGAGCCAGGTCGCAAGGTCAGCATTTATGTTTATGGCGATGATTTCCCTCGTGGTTCAGTTGAAGCCGTGGTGCGCTATGTAGACAGCATTAATAAGGCAGACCGGTTCGGTAACCGTCTGATGCGGGTTCATGGCGTAGGTTTCCCCACTCAATTTGTCGGTGGCACATCACCGAACGCGTTAAGATTTGCCAATCTGATGCGTAAGCTTTGTGAGCGTAATGGCGGCACTTTTGTCGCACTAACGCGTCTATAAAAGCAGGCACTATTAATGAGGCTCTACCCATGACAGACCTAGTTGAACGTCAATGCACACCCTGCGAAGGTGGTGTTCCGCCATTGACGCCTGACGCCGCACAAGAACTGATGCAGGCATTGAATCCGAATTGGAGTGTTAGTGAGGATGGTAAGTGGATCCGGCGAACGTTTGCCTTTACCGGCTTTAATCGTACGATGGGCTTTGTGAATGCGGTGGCCTGGGTTGCAAATACCGAAGGGCACCACCCCGATCTGGAAGTGAGTTATAGCGAATGCGTGGTCAATTACACAACCCATGCAATTGATGGCTTAAGTGAAAACGATTTTATTTGTGCGGCGAAAATTGATCGTCTGGTTGTATAGCAACTAACGCATAACTAACGCATAAGGCTCGCAGCATCAGTAGCGCGGGCCGCATGACAACGGAAGATGAAAATGGATGTTAGAAACCCCCGTACCGGAGAGAATGACACCCGGATTGAGCCGACTGCTGCTGCAGAGCTTGCAGGAATTAGTGAAGTGCTTCGTGCCGGACAGCCTGCATGGGCGAGCCTAAGTTGGCGGCGGCGGGTTGAGATTCTGCAAGGGTGGGTGGCTGCAGTAAGTGCTGATCCTGAGATAGTCTCGGCCTTGAGCATCGATACAGGGCGTCACCACCTCGCTGCCGGCGAAATTGGCGGTGTACCCTTTGTTTTGTCCCAGTGGGCACGATTTGCCGAAGAAGTGTTTGCAGAGCCTGAGGATGTCGCCCTCGTTGCCGACCCTTCAGTAACATTTACGACCCGTTTGTTTCCATATCAGTTGGTGGGAGTGATCAGCCCCTGGAATTTCCCTTTGTTGCTGTCTTTGCTAGACAGTCTTGCTGCTTTGGTGGCAGGCAGTGCGGTATTGGTTAAACCCAGTGAAATTACGCCACGCTTTGTCGCACCTTTGCAGAAGACAATAGATGCTATTCCTGAATTAAAGGCCGTGTTGCATTTTGTTGTGGGTGACGGCGGTGTCGGCGCTGAATTGATTAACCATGTCGACACGGTATGTTTTACCGGCAGTGTGGCTACCGGGCGTAAAGTTGCCGCTGCCGCTGCCGCGAATATGATTCCTGCTCATCTTGAGTTAGGTGGGAAAGATCCGGTTGTGGTGCTTGCATCAGCCGACCCTCAGAAAGCAGCAGTAGCAGTATTGCGCGCTTCGGTGCAGGCGACCGGCCAGGCATGTCAGAGTTTGGAGCGGGTTTATGTCGACCGCACAATTTATCCGGAATTTCTTGCAGCGCTTACAGCAGCGGCTAACCGGGTAGAGTTGAATGCTGATGATATTCACCAGGGACATTTGGGCCCGATCATCATGGAAGGCCAGGCCGCTATCATTGCTGCTCAGATAGATGCAGCAGTAGCACAGGGTGCTGAAATTGTGACTGGTGGGGTGGTCGAGAATCATGGTGGTGGTTTGTGGATACGTCCGACTGTGTTGACCGGTGTCACTCACGATATGGATGTGATTCAGGAAGAAACCTTTGGGCCGGTGTTGCCGGTTATCGCATTTGATTCGGTTGCCGAAGCGGTTGCGTTAGCCAATGACAGTCAATTCGGATTGTCGGCTTCTGTATTCGGAGAGGTGGCAGAGGCCACGGAGGTCGCCATACAGATCAATGCAGGTGCCATCAGCATTAATGATGGCGGCATGACAACAATTGCTTTTGAAGCAGAAAAAGATTCTCACGGTTTGTCCGGTTTGGGCAGCTCCCGTATGGGCCCAATCGGCCTTAAGCGGTTCTTGCGCAAGAAGGCTCTAATTACCCGTCATGCAGGTGGAGTCGATATCGACTCGTTCCGCGAAGGCAAGCGCTAAGCCTGTAGTGCTATTCGTAGATAGTTAAAAGCTCGCGGCTGCCGGGCTCAGGACAGACATATGCTCGAAGGTAAATTGTTTCTTAATACTCCAAGCTGGCAGGCTTTGGACATGTTTGCTTATGGTATCGCCGGGCTATTTGTCGTTCTGGGTATTCTTCTTTTCGTCGGCACGCGTGGTAAAGATACCCGTATTTATGATGCAAAAATGGCTTGGGTCAGAGCGTGGATGTACTACTGCGTATGCTGGCTGTTGAGTTGGGTTACCGGTGTGTTGCCGACACTGTTGTCGACGCCATTGATCAACCCCGAGCATATCGCCGAGACAAGTTGGATTATCTATGTGGCAGTAACCTGGCTGGTTGTGTTGGTCGGGTATCTATATGTATGGCCTACCGGAACAGTTACCTATGAGCGCAAGCTCTATCCTGTAACGACGGTAATAATTGGCGTGGTCTGGGGCTTAAGTGAGGCTCAGTTATTCCTGTCTTTCTGGGCCATTGGCGAGCGCTTCCTTGAAGCACCTTGGATGGCTGCCCTGTTTACCTATGTTTGTGCATCGCTGGCAAATGGTCCGCTGCATCTTTTCTATTGGGATTTTTATGTTTCACCGGACCACAATATCTACGAATGGAATATGAAGAAGGTCATGTTCGCCCATAACCCGACGCTTATTTTATCGCTCATTTTTCTGGTTGTTTGGGGCGATATCTGGGTCTATGTGTTCTGGTTGGCGTTTGCGCTATTTGCTTGCGCGATAGCCCAGCGCTTTCCCGCACCCTGGGATACATTGTCACATGGTGAGTTGGAAGCGAAAGAAGGGCTGTGTGATGTACAGACGATGTCTGTGCCTGCGGCAAAGCGGGGCGCTCAAGAGCAGTAGTATTTTACAAGGTCATCGCAGGGTTATCCCTGCGATGACGCTTATTAGAACAATGATGAGCCGTCGACGTCGTCGTCAGATGAATCTGTGCTGCGGCTGGCAATGTGGTCGCCGGTAATCATCTTTGAATACGGTAGACCCGGTCCGACCATAGGGTAAACCATGGCGTCACGGTCGATAATAACTTCCAGAAAAGCCGGCCCGGGGAATTCTATGAATTCTTTAACGATGCTCGGAATGTCAGCTTTATTATCGAGCCGCTTCGCAAATTCAAAGCCATCTGCCTGAGCGGTTTTGACGAAGTCTTTGCGGTACAGTGATTTATCACTGGCTGAGAAACGACCTTTGTAATACAGCTTCTGCCACTGTTTCACCATGCCGTCGCCATAGTTATTCAGAACCAGAACTTTAACCGGCAAGTCATAGGTTGTTGCTGTTTCCAGTTCACCTATATTCATGCGAATACTGGCATCGCCATCAACATCGATAACCAGCTGGCCGGGATTCGCAAACTGTGCGCCGATAGCCGCAGGTAGACCAAAGCCCATGGTGCCCATGCTGCCTGATGTCAGCCACAGTCTTGGTTCTTTAAAATCAAAGTACTGAGCAGCCCACATTTGATGCTGACCAACACCAGTAGAAATTATTGCATTGCCTGCGGTTAGTTTATTAATCTCTTCGAGCACAGCATAGGGTTGTATCGTATCGCTTTCGCGATCAAAATTTAGCGGGTAGTCGGCTTTTAACGCAGCGATTTCGCTGTGCCATTCGTCGAGGTCCAGGCTGATGCTATCGCGAGTAGCGAAATCAGATAGTGCATTCAGATCGCGCGCTAGTAGGCCGATATGATGCCAGTCGACGGCTTTAACCTTGCCGATCTCAGAAGAGTCGATATCGAAGTGAGCGATATGCTTGGCGTTCGGCGCAAACTTGTCAGGTAGACCGGCAACACGGTCATCAAAACGAGCGCCGAGTGCAATAAGGAAGTCACAATCTTCAACCGCATAGTTTGCGTAGGCGGTGCCGTGCATGCCGAGCATGTGCAGGCACAAGTCATCGGTGGTATCGGCAGCGCCAATACCCATGAGTGTTGTGACTACCGGAATCTGAAACTGATTTGCAAACCGACGCATGGCCTCGCTTGCCGCCGCGTTAATGACGCCGCCACCTGCATAGATCAGTGGCCGTTTGCTTTGTTCCATCAGACGGAAGAACGATTCACACTGATGATCTTCAAGTGTGTTGTTTTCTATTGTCGCAATTCTTTGTCGGAAGCCCGGTACAGGTAGGCTACCGGCACCCGAAAAGGTGCCTTCCCAGTTTTGTATGTCTTTCGGAATATCGATAACGACAGGACCGGGGCGTCCGGAACGCGCGATCTCAAATGCCGTGCGCACGGTAGCCTCTAACTTTGTGGCATCTGTTACCAGAAAGACATGCTTTGCTACCGAACCGAGCGTGCTGGATACAGGAGCTTCCTGAAAAGCATCCGTACCGATATTGGCTGTGGGTACCTGGCCGCATATAACAATGATGGGCACTGAGTCAGCCATACTGTCACGCACCGGGGTTACCGTATTGGTAGCACCCGGGCCCGAAGTGACCATCGCGACGCCTACTTTGCCCGAGGCGCGCGCATAACCCGCTGCCATAAAGCCGGCGCCCTGCTCATTCGCAGGCACGATAAGAGGCATTGGCGGTTTGCCTTCTGCGTTCCGGTTCTCTTCGTTGTAGCGGAAAACGGCATCGTAGGTGGGCAGAATGGCGCCACCGCTGTATCCGAAAATCGTATCTACACCTTCGTCTGCGAGCACCTGCACGATAGTCTCAGAACCACTTAAGGTCTTTCCTGCCAAAGGGTGTGAGCTTGCTGCTGGTTGCGTCGTTGAAGTCATGAGATTACTAATTTGTGTCTGCGGATGAGTGAAAAAAGAATTGTTCGCGACTCCTGTCACGTCATGATGATGTTAAAAAGGAGTGCAAATCTAATGAAAGCCTTACCGTTACAGAGTTTCGGGGAATTGAGTGCGGATTGCAATAGCATAGATTCTAAGCCAACATTGCCGCATTGAGAGACGTTGTCAGGTTGGTTCGGCCATGACCACGGTTTTTAGCAACTCTATGCCATTTATTACGGAGGCCTGCGGGCATCACATGCGACACATAATATCTATCCTGTTACAGAATGAGGCCGGTGCGCTAACCCGCGTCACCTCACTGTTTTCAACCCGTGGCTACAATATTGAGTCGTTGAGTGTGGCACCTACCGATGATCCGGAATTATCAAGACTGACGCTGGTGACCTATGGTTCCGATGGAAAGATAGACCAGATTGTTAAGCAGCTATTTAAGTTAGTCGATGTGGTGAATATTGCTGATATGACCAAGGGCGAACACATAGAGCGCGAGCAGTTGTTACTAAAAGTACGCATTAGCAACGCACCATGTGAGCCTATTGATGCGTTGATCACCGAGTTTAATGCCGATGTGATCGACCATAACCCCGAGAACTTTACGCTGGTGACTACCGGCACGGTAAGTCGAATCGACGAGTTTGTTGAGCGTGCTGCGAAACATTCAGAAATTCTGGCCGTAGTGCGTAGTGGCGCAATGGCGATTGCCCGCGGTGAACAGGTGTTGAGCGCCGTTCTCTAATGCGCGGCGTTGCGACAATCTCTCTGCAGGCTAATTGACATGACTCAGGCTGCTAACAAAAATTCTCAATGTCTTAGTCGGGCAACACGAGTCGTCATAAAAATCGGTTCTTCGCTGCTTGTAGCCGCAGAAAGTGGCCAGTTAAATCGTGATTGGGTCACATCGTTAGCCGATGAAATTGTGCGGCTGCGTCGTCGTGGACAGCAGGTTTTGTTGGTGTCCTCAGGTGCGGTTGCTTTAGGGCGTCGTTATCTCGGACTGAAGAAGAGCCAGCGCTTACTGGAAGAGAACCAAGCCGCCGCCGCCGCCGGTCAGATCATTTTGGCCCATGCGTATCAGGAGATTTTCGATAAGGTCGGTGTAAAGGTCGCGCAGGTGTTGTTGACGCCTGAGGATACAGAAAACCGTAAACGCTACCTGAATGCCCGCAATACATTGGAAACCTTGCTTGCACTTGAAGCAATTCCCGTTATTAACGAGAACGATACTGTGGCGACGCAGGAGATTCGTTACGGTGACAACGACCGCCTGGCTGCGCGCGTAGCCGAGATGGTGAGTGCCGATTGTCTGGTGCTGTTGTCAGATGTGGATGGTTTATACAATGCTGACCCAGGTGAATCGGCCAATGCCGATTTGATTGCTGAGGTTACAGCAATTACACCCGAGATAGAGGCGATGGCCGGCGCTGCACGCACTGAGTTTGGTTCGGGTGGCATGGCGACGAAAGTTGCAGCTGCAAGAATATGCATGTCTGCAGGTTGTGCGACGGTGATTTCTATTGGCAATGTCATGCAACCGCTGCAACGTATTGAAAAGGGCGAGCCCTGCACCTGGTTTTTGCCACACTCGACGCCGTTGGCAGCCCGCAAACAATGGATTGCAGGAACTTTGACGCCCGCAGGGGCTCTGACAGTTGACCCCGGTGCCGAGAAGGCGCTGCTGCAGGGCAAGAGCCTGTTGTCGGTTGGTGTGGTGAATGTGACCGGCCGTTTTGAACGCGGTGATGCCGTAATTGTTAAGAGCTCAGACGGTCGTGACCTGGCACATGGTTTGGTGGCTTATAACAGTGAAGAAGCTGCCGCTCTTTTGGGTCGGCAGAGTGAAGAATTTGAAGAGGTACTAGGTTATCGCGGTCGCAATGAACTCGTGCATCGTGACAACCTGGTGTTGCTGGTAGAGAAATAATGAGTGCTGTAACAGAACAAGATACTGATATTGGGGTTGGAATGCTGCAGATGGGTCGGAGTGCCCGAGCCGCTGCCACTGAATTGGCGCGTGCTGATGCGGCGACAAAAAATAAGGCGTTGCTGGCTGCTGCTGAAAGTATCGAAGCGAATGCTCCGAGTATTCTGGCAGCCAACAAAATCGATATGGAAGCGGGCGAGAAAAAGGGTCTGTCCGCTTCAATGCTGGATCGTTTGTTGCTTAATGACGAGCGGATTCAGGGTATGGCCAATGGTCTGCGTGCGATCGCGGAGCTTAATGATCCGATCAACGACGTTATTGCTGAATGGGATCGTCCTAACGGTTTGAACATTCAGCGGGTGCGTGTGCCTCTGGGCGTTATTGGCATCATCTACGAGAGCCGGCCTAATGTAACAGCCGATGCAGGTGCCTTATGCCTGAAGTCCGGCAATGCCGTTATCTTGCGTGGTGGTTCCGAGAGCTTTCATTCCAGCACGGCAATTCATAACTGTTTGCAGGAAGGTTTGCGGGTTGCGGGATTGCCGGAAACAGCTATTCAAATGGTCGCTACGACTTCGCGTGATGCGGTTGGCTTTATGTTGTCGTCGATGCAGGAATACATCGATGTGATCGTCCCTCGCGGCGGCAAAAGCCTGATTGCCCGTGTGCAGACCGATGCGCGTGTTCCGGTTATTGGTCATCTGGAGGGCTTGTGTCACGTGTATGTTGATGCCTCTGCAGACGTGTCGATGGCTCGCGATATTGTTTTAAACGCAAAAATGCGGCGCACCGGAATTTGTGGTGCAGCTGAAACGCTGTTGATTGATCGTGCTGCACTGGAGACTCATTATCAGACTATCGCCGATGCTTTGTATGCGGCGGATTGTGAGATACGTGGTGATTCTGAGATCTGTGCTGTTGATACTAAGGCTATCGCTGCCACCGAAGCCGATTGGTCGACAGAATACCTTGAAGCGATTCTGTCGGTGAAAGTGGTCGATGGTATCGCTGCAGCTATTGAGCATATTCAACAATATGGCTCGGGTCACACCGAGTGTGTCATTGCAGATGATGCCGATGTTGTGGCGCGTTTCTTTCACGATGTAGATAGCGCAATACTGTTGCACAACGCATCAACTCAGTTTGCTGATGGCGGTGAGTTTGGTATGGGTGCAGAGATTGGTATTGCGACTGGGCGTATTCATGCCCGTGGCCCGGTTGGGGCAGAGCAGTTAACCAGCTATAAGTATCAGGTGGTAGGTAGTGGTCAGATACGACCTGCGTAGCGTTAGTTAAAACTACACAATAAAAAAGGCCCGCATTAAGCGGGCCTTTTTTATTGTGTAGTTTATTGTGCGCCTACTGCGTGATCTACAAGCTAATGGCCGAATGGATCTTTGTTGGGAGTGTTGGCACCAATAGAGTACGGGTTGAAACCGCCGGCTTCATCTTTCTCTTCAATGTTTAGCTCGGGGGCGTTATTGGTGATGTCATGATCAACGAGAGAAAGTTTGTCATTGTTAAGGCGACCCAGAAGAATTGATGTTTCTTCGATCTCGAGATCTTCACTGCCGTTTTTCCAGTCCCACACATTGTTGCCGCGGTCATCGGTTTTTACCCGGCCGACCTCATTGCCTTTCCGCAGAGACGTTAGAATTTGTGTGATAACAGTAGACATAATGTAGAAGTGTTCAGCTTAGTTAGACCCGATTATCTGCTGTCTTTAAGCCCGCTACCGTGGATTGGGTCACAGTTTTGCATATCGGCTGACCATTGCCGCGGCACAATCTCTCCAGGGCTGATGTTTCAGGGCTGATGTTTCAGATTAAACAGTAAGCGACGTATAGCCGAGGACAACTTGAATATTACACGCTTGATTTGCAGGCTCAGACTGTTTCTGGGCTTGCCGCGACCGCTGATGGTGGAGTCTTCATTCAGTATTCCCGGTGTAATGCTTTCGGGCAGCAGGCAATACATGGGTTGTCCATGTATCCAGAAATCCTTAATGAACTTATCGGCAGGTGCAGTCAGGATTTTGCTATGCCGGACAAATGCTTTAGCAGTAGCAGGATTAATTGCATAGCCCACGGCGCCATGGGGATATTTTTTACAGTAGTAGAGGTCGAAATCGCCAGCTTCTGTCACTCTTACTTTGGGCGCATCACGCAGATGCTGGAGTCTGATGAAGCCATAGGTATCGA
>CBDTTT010000001.1:0-34337 GCA_965363345.1 uncultured Chromatiales bacterium | reverse complement strand
TGCTGGTGTCTACAGCGTTGATAGTGGCGCAACATTTGAGCGTTCATTCTCAAACGGGTCTACGATGACTTTGGAGCCACGGGCACAATATGTGTATGTGCCATTTCAGGATCAGAGCGAACTGCCCGTTTTCGATACCATTCTGCCGGATAATAACCTTGTGCAGTTGTTTCGTCCCAATCGCTATCTTCGATACGATCGCATTGGTGATACTAACCAACTAAACCTAGGCTTCACGTCGAGAGTCTTTGGCAACAAAACCGGACGCGAAGTGCTCACCGCCGCTTTTGGCACCGCGCGCTATTACACAGAACAAAAAGTAACCTTGCCTGATGAAGAACCACGTACCAGCAACTCCGGTGACTACCTGCTGAGAGCGAAGATTAATGTCTATGAAAGCTGGGACTTTGAAGCCGGTTACCAATTTAACTCGACCACCTCAAAAACGGATCAAGGTAATTTCAGGCTGCATGCAGAGCCTCTTGATGCTTTAGTTTTTAACCTCGACTACCGCTACCAACGACAATCAGCTCTCGACCAGGGCGGCGCATCATTTGGCTGGAAAATTAATCCTCGCTGGAATCTCTTGGGGCGCGCCATCTATTCGTTTGAGGACGATGTCTTCGTAGACCAATTTGCCGGTGTGGAATATGAAACCTGCTGCTGGGGCGTGCGCTTAATAGCCCGCCAACAAGTAAGCCGTGATATTGACGAAGACAACGTCTCGATTGGCATCCAGTTCGTCCTTAAGGGCTTAACCGAGGTTGGCAATTCCGTCAGTAGCCAGTTTGAAAGTGGTATTCTTGGCTATACTAGTCTTTAATCTATAACCCTCGCTCTGCTGCGATATCTGCTATCGCAGGGAACATCTCCTATTATCGAACTGTCTATTAATCATGCTTCTAATTCCCACTCTTTCGTTTCTTCGCTCAGCAACCATCGTGAGCTGCGGCTTTATCCTGCTTGGCTACCAGTCCGCCAGTGCTCAGGAGACAACTAACACGGCAGAACTGCCCCGCGTGAGTGCATCAATGCTTGAACTTGATGGGGTTGCTGCCGTTGTGAATGATGGCGTAGTACTGCAAAGCGAACTCACTGATGAGATCAGAAACATCACAAAGCGCTTGGAGGAAAGTGGTACGCAAATGCCGCCGCAGGACGTGCTCATTCAACAAATTCTGGAACGACTCGTTATCCAGCAGATTCAACTGCAGCGCGCAGGACGCACGGGCATCCAAATACCCAATGAAGCGCTCAACAATGCACTCTCAGAAATTGCTACACGCAACGGCATCACGCTGGTGCAACTGCCGCAAATGCTTGCTCAGGAAGGTATTAACTACGCTATTTTTCGTGAAGAAGTCCGCAAGCAGATGATTGTTGAAAGACTCAGGCAACGTGATGTGCTTGCGCGCATCGCTGTTAGCGAACGCGAGATCGAAAACTATCTGGAACGTCAGGCAAAAGAGAACAGTTCAGAGTACAAACTTTCACATATTCTGATCTCCATACCTGCCGGCGCAACTACCGATGAGCTCAATGCGGCAGAAGAGAAAGTTAACGCGCTGTATGAACGGGCTCAGAATGGCGAAAATTTCGCAAAACTGGCCGTAGCCAACTCAAATGGTCAGCAGGCGTTACAGGGCGGCGACATCGGCTGGCGCAAAGGCGGCGAACTGCCCACGCTGTTTGCCCAAGTGGTTCCCGCAATGCAGGAAGGCGATGTTTCGGAACCTATCCGCGGAGGTAGTGGTTTTCATATTATTCGCGTCGAGGAGATTCGCGGCAAGACTCAGAGCTTCGAAGAGCAAACAAAAATCCGTCACATCCTCATCAAGACAACCGAAATCAAGGACAGCGACACTGCTAAGCAACAGCTCACCAAAATACGTGATCAGATTGTTGAAGGTGAGGATTTTGCTACTGTCGCCACCGCTGTATCAGAAGACCCTGGTTCTGCTGCCAAAGGCGGCGACCTAGGCTGGACCGGACCCGGCATATTTGTACCGGAGTTTCAGGCGATGGCAGACTCTCTTGAGATGTGGCAACTGAGCGAGCCCTTTGCATCTCCGTTCGGCTGGCACATTCTAGAGGTTAGGGGTCGCAGAACCTTCGATACCACAGCTGAAATCCAGAAACGTGGGGCAATAATGGCCATCCGGAACGCCAAGCTCGAAGAAGAAACTGAACTTTGGATTCGTCGTATTCGTGATGAAGCCTTTGTCGAGTATCGATTGTAATCGGGCTCTTCAATTGAGCGACACCAACAACACTATGCGTATCGCCATTACACTCGGCGAACCTGCTGGTATCGGGCCAGACATTGCACTGGTTCTCGCACAAGAACTCTGGGACGCACAACTCGTTGTTATCGGCAGCCCAACATTACTTGAGCACCGCGCCAAGCAGCTAGGCCTAAGCGTCACTATCCGGGAGTACGACCGCAACGTTGCTGCAATGCCATCTCTGCCGGGAGAGCTGTGTGTTAGTCCTGTAGCACTACAGCAAGCCGCCATAGCTGGCGAGCCGGACCCTGCGAATGCACACGCGATATTGGAAAGCCTTAATACCGCATGCGACGGCTGCCTAAACGCTGAATTTGCGGCCATGGTGACCGGCCCGATTCAAAAAAGCAGCATCAATGATGCCGGTATTCGCTTCTCAGGACACACCGAGTATCTTGCTGAACGCAGTGGCGGCCAGCTGCCTGTCATGATGCTGGCGGACAGCAGCGCAGAACTTCGGGTCGCGCTCGTTACCACCCACTTAGCATTGCGCGCCGTACCCGATGCGATTACCAGAGATCGACTCATCGAGACCTGCCGGGTTGTTCAGCGTGATCTGCAAACCCGTTTTGGTATAGCCCACCCCCGCATTGCGATACTTGGTTTAAACCCCCACGCAGGCGAAAGTGGACACATGGGTAGCGAGGAAATAGAAATAATCCAGCCTGCTATCGAAACCTTGAGGGCAGAAGGCCTGCAACTTTCTGATGCGCTGCCGGCTGACACGGCGTTTACGCGAGGCTCACTCCAGAATTTCGATGCGGTACTCGCGATGTATCACGATCAGGGTTTGCCCGTCATTAAGCATGCAGGCTTTGGCAATGTCGTCAACATCACACTAGGGCTGCCCATTATCAGAACCTCGGTTGATCACGGCACGGCTCTTGACCTGGCTGGCACGGGCAAGGCGGACCCGCAAAGCCTGTTAGTCGCAGTCAGGACAGCAATTACTATGGTGCGCAACCATCAACAAGCGCTGGCAAGCGACACATGAAATTCAACGCGCCGAAAAAGCACTTCGGACAAAACTTTCTGCATGATGGCAACATCATAGGCAAAATTGTTGATGCGATTCGACCTGCAGCTACCGATCATATTGTTGAGATCGGGCCTGGCCGCGGCGCCATTACCGAGGTTGTCAGCCGCTCCGTTGAAAAACTTGATGTCGTAGAAATCGACCGTGATTTGGCTGATGCGCTTGAGCAACAACCCTGGGCAAAGAACATCAGAGTGAATCGTGGTGATGCCCTCAAGTTTGATTTCTCGACGCTGCCATACGAAGGCGAAGCGCTGCGTCTGGTCGGAAACCTGCCCTATAATATTTCCACACCTCTGTTGTTCCACTTTCTTGACTCTGCAGTTCTGTTTCAGGACATCCATGTCATGCTGCAGAAAGAAGTCGTGCAGCGGATGGCTGCCGAGCCTGGAAACAAGCAATACGGCCGTTTAACTGCGATGCTGGCGGCGCGCTGCGAAGTTGAGCACCTGTTTAACATCGGACCAAATTGCTTTACCCCGCCACCAAAAGTCGACTCCAGTTTTGCCCGCTTAACGCCATTGGCAACACCGCTGGTTAGTGATGAGCTATACCCTGCATACAAGCAAGTGGTCACTCAAGCCTTTGGCATGCGGCGCAAAACATTAAGCAACTCTTTAAAGTTACTGCTCAATGCTGATGCAATAGCAGCCGCGGGTATCGATCCGGGCTTACGTGCAGAAGTGCTAGCCCCGAAAGACTTCCTGGAATTAGCCAAAAGAATATAGCCAATTGGTTTGTGACTACAGCCACCAATCGTGTTTTCATACGGTAGAATAGCGCACATGAATGATACTCAACTTACCGACAGCATTACCGTAACGGCGAAAGCCACCTACATGGCAAATCAATCGAATCCCGATGATGATCGCTTTGTATTTGGCTACACCATCACGATAAAAAACTGCGGCAGTAAAACTGCTCGCCTACTGACACGACACTGGCTCATTACTGATTCAGATGGCGGCGTTCAGGAAGTTCATGGTGATGGTGTCATCGGTGAGCAGCCCTACATATCTCCGGGCGCGGTGCACACCTATTCCAGCGGAGCTATTCTGAAAACCCCGGTTGGCAGTATGGAAGGCAGCTACGGCATGATCTCAGAAGAGAAGCATGCGTTCGATGCAAAGATTCCCGTATTCGGACTAGCCGTGCCTAAAATGCTCAACTAATGGCCGTATATGCAATTGGCGATGTTCAAGGCTGTTACAACGAACTCCGGCAACTGATCGACAAGCTACAGTTTGACCCTGAACATGACCAACTCTGGCTAGTAGGCGATCTGGTCAACCGGGGGCCGGATTCACTGGCAACATTGCGCTATGTGAAATCACTCGGTGATGCATGTATAACCGTTCTCGGCAACCACGATCTGCACCTGTTGGCTCTGCGTTTTGCCAGTAAGACCCCCGACATCAAACACAACCTCCAACCTATACTCGAAGCGGATGATGCCGACGAGTTACTGCAATGGCTGCGACAAAGACCACTCGCTCACTATGATGCGGCGCTGGATACGTTGATGGTGCATGCGGGCATACCGCCATACTGGGATGGACTCAAGACGCTGCAACTCGCAAGGGAAGTAGAAACAGTATTGCGCAACGATGCGGCGGCGGCGTTCCTTGGGGCGATGTATGGCCGCAAACCCAGGCGTTGGTCTGATAACCTGGAAGGTCATGATCGCCTCCGCTGCATTACCAATAGCCTCACTCGCCTGCGCCTTACTCGGGCTGATGGCAGCATGGACTTCGCCTATAAGGGGCCTCTAAAAGGCAGACCGGCAAACTTATCGCCCTGGTTTGAGCATCCTGATCGCGCCACAGGGAGCCGGCGCATTGTGTTTGGACACTGGTCAGCTCTGGGGCTATTGCAACAGGAAAAACTACTGGGGTTAGACACGGGCTGCGTCTGGGGCCAGCAACTCACGGCGATACAACTTGATGTGCCGGACGCAAAGCCGGTGCAGGTAGAAAGCGCTCAGCCCAAAAAGTTCTGAGTGCTATCTAGATTGCGATCGGAGCCTTAATCGGCGCTCCAGACTCGTAACCCTCTATTTCGAAATCTTCAAACTTGTATCCGGATATCGAATCAGGTTTGCGCAGTATGTTGAGCTTCGGCATCGGCAAAGGATCACGCGATAACTGCAACTCTGTCTGCTCCAGGTGATTCAGGTACAAATGGCAATCGCCACCGGTCCAGATAAAATCACCCACTTCCAACCCTGCCTGCTGCGCAACCATATGCGTCAATAAAGCATATGAGGCGATATTAAACGGCACACCAAGAAAAATATCTGCGCTACGCTGGTACAGCTGGCATGACAACTTGCCTTCGGCAACATAGAACTGGAAAAGAGCGTGACAGGGCATCAATGCCATCTGATCTAATTCAGCAACATTCCAGGCACTAACAATAATCCGGCGCGAATCCGGATTGTTACGCAGTAGCTCCATAACTTGTTCTAGCTGATCGATATTACGACCATCAGGAGTCGGCCAGGAGCGCCACTGTTTACCGTAGACCGGCCCCAGGTCGCCGTTTTCATCCGCCCATTCATCCCAAATTTTAACGCCGTTTTCATTAAGGTACTTAATGTTGGTGTCGCCATTCAGGAACCACAGAAGTTCATGAATAATTGAACGTGTATGCAGCTTCTTGGTCGTCACCATTGGGAAGCCCTGTTGCAAATCAAAACGCATCTGATACCCGAACACACTCAAGGTACCCGTACCCGTGCGATCATCTTTATGCGCGCCTTCCGACAATACGTGTCGCATCAAATCCTTATATTGCTGCACGGTTTACCTCTTCCGCTTTTTCGACTTACCGGTTTTTACGGTATCTTTAACATTGCCCTGCCTGCTGGCAGCGGGCTCAAGTGATGACTCGTTCCTCTTGTACGCCATCACAATAAATAACGCACCGAAAATAATCATCGGGGTGCTTAAAACCTGCCCCATCGTCAGCCAGTCAAACGCAAGATACCCAATATGCGCGTCCGGCATCCGCACAAACTCAACCAGAAACCGGAACAAGCCGTAACAAAGAAGAAACAGGCCTGACACAGCCATGACGGGTGGCCGCAATGCCGAATAGACCCATAAGATAATGAATAACACGGGACCTTCAAGTACGGCCTCATACAGGTTCGATGCATGAACAGGAACGCCATTCACGATAACGGCAAGTGAAAAATCTGTTGTTGCGCCCCATAACTCGCCGTTCAGGAAGTTGCCTACGCGTCCGGCACCGAGGCCGATCGTCACAAACGGGGCAATAAAATCGGTAACTCTGAAAATAGAGCAACCCACTTTGCGTGACATCAGCCACATCGCAATGATCACGCCCAACAAGCCACCATGGAAGGACATCCCGCCCTCCCAGATACGCAAAATACTTAGCGGATCATTAACGACATTGGTCCAGCCGTAAAACAACATGTAGCCAACACGGCCGCCGAGGATAACGCCCATAGCAATATAGAACAGCAGATCATCAATCTGCTCGACTTTAAACGGATAGCCCCATTCTTTGGCGCGCTTGCGGCCCAGCGCCCAGCCACCCAAAAAACCGATCAGATACATCAATCCATACCAGCGAATTGCCAGAGGACCGAGTTGCAGTGCGATAGGATCTATGTCGGAATATATAAACACGCAGCGATTCTACAACAGTCTTTCCCGACAGATGCGATTGCTATCAACTAAATTTGCAGACAGGTTATAGTCTCGTTTTCTACAATCGGTCTAAGCACCAACAACATACACTCAGCCATGAATCGTCTATCTCAGGAAAGCAGTCCCTACTTACTTCAGCATCAGGACAACCCCGTCGACTGGCATCCTTGGGGTGAAGAAGCGCTGCAACTGGCGGCGGATACCAACAAGCCCATACTGCTATCAATCGGCTATTCGGCGTGTCACTGGTGCCATGTTATGGCACACGAGTCGTTTGAAGATGGCGCAACAGCTGAGATCATGAACAGCCAGTTTGTAAATATTAAGCTCGATCGTGAAGAACGACCCGACCTCGACAAAATCTACCAGACCGCTCACCAGCTACTGACCCAGCGCGGCGGCGGCTGGCCGCTTACCGTGTGTTTGACACCGAAAGAACACCTACCTTTTTTTGCCGGCACCTACTTCCCTAAGGAAGCCCGGCATGGCATGCCATCATTTATCGAGTTGCTGAATCAGCTATCGCAACACTACGCAAAAAATCAGAATGACCTGCAACAACAAAGCGGTGCTCTGCTGAATGCTTTGCAGAGCATTCAGCCTCAAGCACCGGACAATGGAATTGAACTAAGCGATACTCCGATCGCCGCCGCACGTCAGCAACTGGCTGAGAATTTCGATAAAGACTGGGGTGGGTTTGGCAGCGCCCCGAAATTTCCGCACCCAAGCAATCTGGAACGCCTGCTGCGGCACTGGCGTAAGAGTGCCAACCAGAGCGAGCCTGATGTCGATGCGCTGTTCATGACCGCGCTCAGTATCAGTCGCATGCAAAATGGCGGCTTGTATGATCAAGTGGGCGGTGGTTTCTATCGCTACTCAGTCGACCAACAGTGGCAGATTCCGCATTTCGAAAAAATGCTTTACGACAATGGTCCATTACTGGCACTTACCGCACAGCTTTGGCAAGCCAGTGGCGATGATGCCTTCCGTCGGGTTGCTGCCGCTACTGCCGATTGGGCGATACGCGATATGCAAGCACCCGAAGGTGGCTTCTATGCCACGCTGGATGCCGATTCGGAAGGTGAAGAAGGCCTGTTTTATCTATGGACCCCGGATGAACTTAACGGTCTGCTCGACAGCTACGAGTACACGGCCGCAGAACACCTATACGGGCTGCGTGAAGCACCCAACTTTGAAAGCCGCTGGCATCTGACAAACCGAATGTCCTTAGACGATTTGATGGAGCATTCGGGCTACACAAAATCAAAACTTCAATCATTGCTCGATAGCGCTCAGCAGAAAATGCTCGGTGCACGGAACAGCAGAATACCGCCCGGTCGCGATGAGAAAATACTGGTGGCATGGAATGGCTTAATGATCCGTGGTCTTGCCATCGCCAGTGGCGCTCTCACCAAGCCGGAACTGGCTGATGCTGCAGCTCGTGCCGTAGATTTCATCCGCCATAACATGCAGGAAGACGGGCAGCTGCTCGCCTGTTATGCCGATGGCAAAGCACGCTTTAACGCCTATCTAGATGACCATGCCTTCTTGCTCGATGCTGTTATCGAGCTACTGCAACAACGCTGGGATAACGATCACCTACAGTTTGCTATCTGGCTGGCGGAGCAACTGCTTGAGAAATTTGAAGACAAGGAGAATGGCGCATTCTTCTTTACCGCAAACGACCATGAGAAGCTGCTCTATCGTCCGAAAAGCTTCAGCGATGAGTCGATGCCATCAGGCAATGCAATAGCCGCGCTCGCGCTTAACCGACTCGGCCACCTACTTGGAGATGCTCGTTATATAAGGGCTGCGGAGCGCACCCTGATTGCGGGCTGGGCATCAATGATCGAATTTCCGCATGGGCATGCCGCGTTAATTACCGCGCTGGATGAATATTTGTCCACCACTGAAATCATTATCGTACGGGGCGATGCGGAGGCCGCCGAATGGTGTGCAACCATCAGGCAATTATTCAGCCCTGAGCGTCTGAGCTTTGCGATACCCGATACAGCTAGCGGTCTGCCAGAGGCTCTGGCAACCAAACAAACTGCCGACACAACCGTGGCTTACATATGCCGCGGCAATACCTGCAGCGAACCAGTGATGAAGTTGCAAGACCTGGCCAGTGCTATAACGAACGGTTAGCGGAGGACATCATGATAGAGAAAGTCTCAGCCGGAGCTGAGTATTACACCGAAGAACGCTGCCATATCATCGAACTTCACAATACTGCGAACGATCCGAATGTCTCGATAGCGCGAGCTAGGGTAGAGCCGGGTGTTACGACCGCATGGCATCGGGTGGCTGGCACCGAAGAACGCTATCTGGTCACGCATGGACAGGGCTACGCAGAAGTTGGTGATGCCCATACCGTGCATTTAATCGCAGGCGAAAGCATTACTATTCCCGCTGGCGCAAGACAACGCATCAGGAATACCGGTGAAACCGACCTGATTTTCCTCTGTGTCTGCACACCACAATTCGACTGGAACAACTACGAGTCGCTGGAAACCTGACCGCAGCTAAGCTGGTTTTGGGAGTAATGCAGCGCGAGGGTCTTTGGCTATTTCAGGATAACGGTCGTTAAGTATCTGCAGGTAGTCATCCGGAAACTCATCCAATGAGAAGCACTTTCTCCCGGCAGCCCGCGCGGTTGTATGTCCGCCAACACCTTCGGCACCCATCCATTCGCGCCAGCTTGTCACGCTCTGGAAAGCAACAGTAGCGGGTGCGGATGTGAGTTCGGGGTTCTCAATATCTTTGAGACTACCTCGATAAGTAACAAACTCATTGTAGGTATGCTTGCCCATCATCGGCTGATCAGAATCAACATCGACAAAACTATCGTCTCTGATCCAGACATCGTCGCCCTGCACAACGACAGGTCCTAGCCCTGTCCGTAATTCAAACGTGCCGAAAGCCGGGTTACGCGGTATCTCAACGCCTTGAGTCGTGTGGTAAACCGTATAAGGACCCAGTCGTTGCTCCGGTATATCCACTACTTTGCCGCTATACGGGTTGGTAAACTGATCCAATGGTTGCTCCGTTTCCAGGTCGGTAAAAAACACCAACTCCAGCATCGTCATAGAGTGACGGCCATCAGCCAACTCCTTATACAGCTGAAATCCTCCGGTCTTCATTCCATATAAGGGAGTAATGCGGTCATCAACAACCCCATAACGCATGCCCTTCATCCACCACATCACGAGCCTGTCATCGAGCGTGCCACGGAGCTTTATCAGCGCATGCAAAATATCATCAGGCGCGGTTAAGACTGGTTCAGCATAGCTAGGCACCATAAAGCTGCCCGCCGCCGCACCCATAAGACCTGTAAAACTTCTCCGTGAAAGTTGCATCAGAACTCCAACCCTTACCAGGGTATTGTTTTGCTATTGAAATTAATCGGCTTACCCCGATCTTTCAGGGTAAGCGCGTCTATATTCTTTGCCACGGCAGCAGCGCTTTCTGCAGGCGTCAATGAAGGCCCATCATAACCGGAGTCCGCCAACAACTGGGTGCCCACCATGCCGGGAGCCATCAATGCTACGACAACGCCCTGCGGTCTGAGTTCAGCGCGGATACCGCGCATCGACATATTCATTCCGGCCTTGCTGATTCGATAGTAAGCCATTGGCTTCATACCCCCCATCAGCGTTAAGGAGCCCAGTCCACTCGATAAGGTCACAATCTTTTTCTGCTCGCCCAGCAAGATACTAGGCAAGAAAGCCTCGGTCATTTTCATCGGACCAAACACATTGACCGCCATCACCTGATCAAATAGCTGCTTGTCATAGGAGCCGAAACTCTGCGCCGTAAGGTCGCCCAGAATGGCCGCATTGTTTATCAGGACATCAATAGGGGTTGTCGCATAGATAGCACCAAGCTCATTAATGCGCTCGAGATCCGTCACGTCCAGCTGCTCAATAATCACGCTAGCATTCGCAGCCGCGAGTTCCTGCAACTCGTTTGCCCGCTCCGGATTGCGCGCAGTGGCGATAACATTCCAGCCTTCTTGCGCATAATAGCGCGCAAAAGCCAGACCTATCCCGCGGTTAGAGCCAGTTATCAGCACAGTTGAGCTGCCCGCATCGAATCCGGCAGTTGCCGGTTCCGCTTTGCTCAGCGGCTGCTGACATGCGGCTAAAAGTACTCCGCCAAGCAAAATAATAATGAAAGAACGCATAGTAAGCCCCTGCTTAAAACCAATCTAAGTGATTATTAGGAATATATATCAGTAGCTTAGGCGATTTTTAGATATGCGACACGGTCACTCCGTAGCGGATGCCACCTCACCATGCCTCTCCTCCCTTAAGCCTCAATCCACCGATGTACCATATCACTGCGACATATCGGCCAGATAGGCCGATGCCTGCCAGACAACATCAGGCACCCTTGTCCACCTTGCGACCAGTCGCGAATATGTTTAAATCGGCAGGCTGACGGGTCAACCGATTTTGTTATTATCCGTTTTGAAATTTACATACATAAAAGTGAGTGAGACTTAATATGAAATCTATTCGAATTCTTGGTGCATTACTGTTGACAATTGCTGGAACAAATCTGGCAATGGCAGGTGCTCATGACGGTGGCGTTGAAATTACTGGCGAAGGTGCATGCAGCTACGTTCAGGAAAACATGTTTGCCGGCCCATTTGATGTTTGTCAGGAGCCTGTTGGCGCTGAGTCATGCGCAGAACTAGGTGGAGCAGCTGACAATGCAGATGCAACACATGCAGAAGGCGCTTGCCCAACAGAAGGACTCGTTGGCACATGCGACATGGGCGATATGAAAGTCCTGTACATGAGCGGCGAAGTTGACGGTCTGGAAATCGGCTGCGGCTTCCAGGGCGGCGACTGGATAATGCCTTAAAACTCAGCAGAACATCGCGAGTAAAAATAAAAGGGGTGAGCAGCAATGCTCACCCCTTTTTTGTGTCCGCACATTCTGCACCAATAGTATTTGGCTTGATATACGCGCAATAGATAACTAGCTAAAGATTGTCCGCAGGATAAAGTAGAAGATAATTGATAAAACTGCGCCGACAGGAATAGTAATAACCCACGATAAGAAAATCCGGCCAACTACTGCCAGATTAATAGCGCTGATACCACGGGCGAAACCAACACCCATTACCGCGCCAACCAATACATGACTGGTTGAAACCGGCATGCCTGTGCCGGATGCAAATACAATCGTAAATGCTGCTGCCAGATTAGCGGCGAAGCCACGGCTTGGCGTTAGAGACGTAATATTACTGCCGACAGTCATTATCACTTTACGTCCGTACGTAGCGAGACCAACAACGATACCTAGCCCACCAAGCACCAAAACCCAAAACGGCAACGGAGCCTCCTGAGCAACCTGGCCAGTTTGCGCAACACTGATAATCGCGGCAACCGGACCAATAGCATTGGCCACATCATTAGAGCCATGTGCAAAAGCCATTGCGCTGGCTGTAATAACCATAAGAACTGCAAAAACTTTCTCTACCGATGCGAAGTGAAAGTCTTTATCAGCATTTTTATCAATCTTAACTCGCTGTACGAGGAACTTGCCCGCCAGAGCGATAACCCCGGCAAATATGGCGGCAAACATATATGCCTCGCCAGTAGTTAAATCCAAACCTACGTGCTTAAGCCCCTTAAACAAAGTCACCAAAGTAATAAGGAAAATCGTGGCAAATATATAGAACGGCGCATAACGCTGCGCCCGTTCATAAGGATCACTCTGGCCTAAAATGAGCTTTTGAATGGACGAAAATATCAAGTAAGCAAAAATACCCGCGGAAACCGGTGAAATAACCCAGCTCGCGACAATGGTGCCAATCTTGACCCATTTGACGGACTCCATACCCAAGCCGACTGCAGCAAAACCGACAATTGCGCCAACAATTGAGTGCGTAGTTGATACCGGCCAACCTTTCCTGGATGCAATGAGCAACCAAGTGCCCGCTGACAGCAATGCCGCAAGCATCCCGAATACCAGTTGTTCGGGTTGTGCGGCAAATGCGTCAGAGTCGACCATGCCTTTACGGATAGTTGAAGTAACCTCACCTCCGGCGAGAACTGCCCCGGCAAATTCGAAAATTGCGGCAATGATTATTGCCTGCTTAATCGTTAATGCTTTTGAACCAATTGATGTCGCCATGGCATTTGCGACATCGTTTGCACCGATACCCCAGGCCATAAATAAGCCAAAGGCGGCCGCAAGCAGCAAATATATAGTTGCATGTTCCATGTCTGTACTCAGTGATTCATCAAAAGTTCGAGGCGACGGCCAATGCGTTCGGCCATATCACCAATGTCACCAATCGATTCAATCACCCGATACAAAAACATCACATCAATCGGAGATAAATCTTTTTCTATACCAAACAATATCTTACGCAGCTTCGCTTGCAGCTCATCAGTATCGTTTTCTATTTGATCCAACTCACTAATCAAACGGACAACCAGCTCTGCCTCTGCACCACGGAAACCGGTTTCGTACAACTCATCCAGCTCGCGAATAGTTTTGCGAGCGCCCTTCGCGGCATCAACATTACGGGAAACAAAAGCAATAAACGGTTCTTGCAAGCTGTCTGGAATCGTCATCTTGCGCCCGATAACCAAACCAGAAACATCACGGGCAAGGTTGGGTATTTGGTCCTGAACCAGAACCAGGTCAAGCAAGTCACCACGGGCAACCGGCATAAACAAAGCTTTCGATAACTGCATGCGAATTTGTTTTTTCGCATCATCGGCTTCGTTCTCGAGCCTGACAATCTTCTCACGAGATTGGGTGACCTTATTCCAGTCACCACCATTGACCGCCTCAAAAAAAACGATTAATTCTTTCGCAGCTTTATAACAAAGCTCCATGTGATCCTGAATCGGCGCAACAGGCGATGCCCCAAAAATTTTTGATATATAACTACCCACTAAATTTAACTCCCCGCATACGCTAAGTTCTCTTCTCCGAATGAATTGTCACACGGAACCGGTTCCTAATAAAGCATTACCCATGCCATGATTTAGCACAATTGGCGATATCACAAATGGGCAGGACAATTCACTGAGAAAACCTTCAATGTGTTACTTTGTTGGCTCATAGATACCACTCAACACCCTATATCGAGGCTCCCAGTCAGGGCGTATGAAAGCAGCAGCAAAAGTAGCTATTGATTGCTCAAATGAAAGCAATCCTATTGTCCTGTTTTCAGGGGAATGGCTCATGGATGCTGGCCGACCACGTGTTGATGACATTGTCGCTGCAATACCTGAAAGCTCGACGCAGCTTAGCTTTAACTGCGAGGCTCTTGAGGGCTGGGATACAGGACTGCTAACCGCTCTCGTCAGTATTTACACCCACTGCATCCGGCATAACATAGACGTCAATCTTGACGGCCTGCCTGAAGGGGCGGCTAGCCTACTCCGCCTTGCGTTCGCTGTTGAAGAACGTGAGGGCGCGCGCAAAAAAACTATTGAAACAAGCCTTGCGACAGATGTCGGCAATGCCAGTATCGAACTCTGGGAATCACTTAAAGAGATCAATGAATTCGTCGGACAACTAGCCCTGTCTATAGGCCGGTTCTTCAAAGGCAAGGCCAATTATCTGAAATCGGATCTCGTGGTCATTATTCAGGAGGCCGGGGCCGAGGCATTTCCTATCGTTAGCCTAATCAGCTTTTTGATCGGCATGATTTTTGCTTTCGTTGGCGTGATGCAACTGACTAGCTTTGGCGCCGGCATTTACACCGCCGACCTGGTTGCCGTCGCCATGGTTCGCGAAATGGCACCTATTATGACGGCCATAATCATGGCGGGTCGCACCGGTGCAGCTTATGCAGCACAAATCGGCACGATGAAAGTAAATGAAGAGATTGATGCCCTGACAACCTTGGGCATAGACCCCATCGACTTTCTGGCACTGCCACGGGTTATTGCCCTCATCATCATGATGCCGCTGCTCACTATGTACAGCAGCCTAATGGGCATACTCGGCGGGCTTGCTGTCGGTGTCGCTATGCTCGATATCAGCGCCATTCAATATTTGGTGCAGACCCAAGCAGCGGTAGATCTGAGCACATTATTTGGCGGACTATTCAAATCTATAGTCTATGGCAGCCTCGTCGCTCTTGCGGGCTGCATGCAGGGTTTGAACTGTGGCAACAACGCCATGGCGGTAGGCCAGGCAACAACCAAAGCTGTCGTAATGGGTATTGTCATGATCGTTGTCAGTGCTGCCATACTCACCGTCATTTACATTAATGTGGGGATATAACGATGACTGATGCCGCCCGTCCTCACATTACCGTCAGCAATATGACCATGGCTTACGGTGACTTCGTTATTCAGCAGAACCTCAACTTCACCGTCAATCACGGTGACGTATTCATCATCATGGGCGGCAGCGGCTGTGGTAAGAGCACGCTGCTCAAGTGCCTGATCGGCCTTAAACAACCCGACACCGGCTCCGTTAGCTACGATGGCAGTGACTTCTGGAGCGCTGACGCAGAGACCCAACTCGGCATGAAGCAAAAGTTCGGCACTCTGTTCCAGAGCGGTGCGCTGTGGAGTTCAATGACGCTTGCCGAGAATATTGCCCTGCCATTAAAACAGTACACTAGCCTCAGTGAACGCGAAATTAGTGAAATCTGTGCCTACAAATTATCGCTGGTAGGTCTTGCCGGGTTCGACGATTACTATCCGAGTGAAATTTCCGGCGGTATGAAAAAGCGTGCAGGACTCGCGCGTGCCATGGCAATGGATCCGGAAATTTTGTTTTTTGATGAGCCCTCTGCCGGCCTCGATCCGATCAGCGCCAAACTACTCGACGATCTCATTCTTGAAATTCGTGATAGCCTGAAAACAACCGTGGTAGTTGTCACACATGAGCTTTCCAGTATTTTTGATATTGGCAACAACTCAGTATTTCTGGACCCCGTAACACGCACGCAGCTAGCCACAGGCAATCCCACAGCACTCAGGGATTCCTCACCCATATTTGATGTGAGAAACTTCCTGCTACGGGGCAAAGCTGCCCCAGAGAAAGATACCGCCAATGACGCATCTAAAAATGACCAGGCACCATAGGAAACTGTTTGTATGAGTAAACAATCAAATCCAGCTCTCATTGGCAGCTTTGTAATAGGGGCCATCGCCTTGTTCGCCATATCGGCAATGCTCTTTGGCGGCAGCGAGATATTCAAAGATAAATCTCAATTCGTCAGTTACTTCAGCGGCTCGGTAAAAGGCCTAAGGGTTGGGTCAAACGTGCTGTTTCGTGGTGTGCGGGTCGGTTATGTCACAGACATTAAGCTAATAGCATCGCTCGATAATCTAGACACCCTCATACCTGTTGTCTACGAAATAGACCCCGAACAGTTCAGCTTCATTCAGGGCAATGAAGAAGTATCCCGCGCCAAGGCCGTTAACAGGTTCAGTATTGATGAGTGGATCAATGCAGGCCTTCGTGCCCAGCTCGATTCAGAAAGCTTTGTGACTGGCCAGCTTATGATTGAACTCGATTTTCAGCCCGATACTGAGGCGGTATTTCAAAACAAGACGGTTCCCTATCCGGAAATCCCCACTGTGACCTCGGGTATCACGCAAGCAATTGAAGACGCGCAGCGATTCTTCTCTGAGCTCCAACAGGGACTTGATGTAAAAGAACTTAGCAAGAAAGTTACCAGCATTCTCGATGGTGTTGACCAGCTCGCCAACTCAGCGGAGTTACGCAGCGCATTTGCCGGCATCGACACGCTTATCAATGATCAAGGTACTCAGGCCCTTCCTCAAGATATGAGCAAGGCCGTCAAAGACCTGACTGCCGCCATCAATAGCGCGCAGGTGCTTATCGATGACCTTGATGAAAATGTTGGACCTGCCATCACCAACCTCGCAGGCACGCTGGAACAGGCCGAAGCATTCTTATTTGCCGCACGCAGTCAGCTGGATGGGGAGTCGGTGTTATCTGTGCAGCTTTCTCAAACGCTTGAAGAAGTATCTGATGCTGCCCGTTCAATCAGGGTGCTGGCAGACTACCTCGAACAACACCCCGAAGCGCTGGTTCGCGGTAAGAAATAGGTGACACCCGATATGTATTCACAATCTGTTAAAACGTCAACAACGATTCTTTTAGTGGTCATTGTTACAA
Organism: uncultured Chromatiales bacterium; assembly: GCA_965363345.1. Taxonomy (GTDB): domain Bacteria; phylum Pseudomonadota; class Gammaproteobacteria; order Steroidobacterales; genus JABIQA01. Next base: position 17,196 of record CBDTTT010000001.1, on the reverse strand, counting down.
CACTACTAGGGGCCTGCAGCTCCTCACCGGCAAGCCGTTACTACACGCTTCAGGAAACAGTGATTGATAGCACTGTATCGCCAACAAGAGATGTATCGTTAAGGGTAGGGCCTATCTACATGCCCAGGTACCTGAATCGCCCGCAAATGGTAACCCGCGGGAAAGACAATCAGATGAACGTAGCTGAGTACGATCGTTGGATCGAACCGCTGGAGCGGGGATTTACGAGAGTACTAACAGTCAATATTTCGAAAGAACTCGGCAGCGACTGGGTACACGAATTTGGGATTGGAAACGAGGCCAGCGAAATAACCACTTTACGTGTAATTGGGACAGTAACTCGATTCGATGTGGATGCAGACCAACTAGCCACACTAAGCATGCAGTGGGCTTTGTCAGACGTGAACGTCAAGACCGTTTACTACGTAACACGCTCAACAACTACACAGCAAGCATCATCCAGCAGCTATTCAGACCACGCTGAGGCACTCAGTAATCTTCTAGCCGAAATCGCAAAAGAGATTACCGCTGCCATTGAGCAACAGCAGTTGGATAGCGAAGATACAGAGTCACCTGAGATCAACTAGAGACTCAGGACTCAGGTGCAGTCGCCTCAGCGACAGAGGCTTCGATCCAGCGAATAAAGTTATCGTGCTGCACAATGCCTTTCGCATTAAATGTATAACTCAGGCCTCTAAGGCTCCTGCGTAGCTCTGCCTGCGCCGTTCTTGCGCCTAACAGGTTGGTTATCACCAGAACCTTGTAACCATCTGCCTGGGCCTGCTCCACCATTGCACGCATTGCTGCAATATTTGCGGTCCGCACAGCTGTAGGCGCGTCGTCCTGAAGCGAGGCGACACCAGCACCTGCAAAACCGATTTCATGCTGAACTTCGCCTAACATGCCATTCAGCATAGCTAGGGCTATTTGATTGTCAGCCTCTGATTCAGGACCGTGTGCCACGAGAAGCAAAAACTCCTTCTTTGGTTCCTGACTTATCTCTTTAGCATAATCGACAAGAACTTCCTGAATCAGCGGATGGTCGCCGGGTGGCTTCGCAAATAACAGTTCGGCATCAGCACTAACCCGCGGCACTGCCGTGTATGCCGGCTCGTCGCTAATACCAAAAATGTATTGCCATTGCCGCATTAAGCTATTCGAGCTGTTGCTCACCACCGGCACTACTACTATGCGCTCTGCACCAGCCGCCTCGAGGTCATCGACAGCTAGCTGAATGTGGTCTGACATCATCATGCTCATGCCAAGTGCGAGTGCAGTAGGGTTCTGATCAGCCAGAGGCTCAAGGCGCTGTCGAAAAATATTGTCTCCGGAAGCACGGAACCCATGAGCAAGAATCATGACGCCAGTACCACCACGCAATTGGAGATCACTGACATACCATTCGTAGTTAGAATCCATTCGGTCCATCACCGTCTGAATCATTGCCGTATCAGCTCCGGCAAACTGATCGATACGGCCACGCAACTCATCTGCCGCTGCATCAGTTACCTGATGTCGCTCGCCATAGAGGCGTCGGCCCTGCTCATCCATATCGGTATTGCTCATGTGATGAGCATCATGCTGATGGCTAGTCTCTTCAGCACTCACAGAAACGAAAAATAGCGCGCATATGACAGGCGCAAGTCGTAAACACCACCGCCCTATACATTGGGCTCCTCTGACATTCACCGACTTCATCACATTCACCATCATTTGACCTAATATACCGAGCGCGCACCTTAACGATGCCATCCCGACTCAGGATGCCTGTCATTACTGCAGCAGACAAGTATTTGCATAACCCAATGTAGTGAAGACAGCGCATCATCTCTCGCTTGAACTGCTCACGGAGATGCGGGACGATAAGGTTATAACAAAAATTACAAAGCTACTTTGAAAAGGTCCACACATGCTAGAGCTGCTGAATCAATTCATTGTTCGATGTTCATTTTCGCTCGGGGGATTCGTACTGTTGTTTGTAGGCTTCGCAGGCAGCCTGCGGACACTACTTTATATAGGGGAAAAGTTTCAGCCTCATGCAGCAGGTGCTCTGCCGTTTGATCTACAGAATTCACTCACGACCGATGAAATCTTTTCGCAGCTTGCTGGCTATAGTGACAAGGCATACGACCTCTACTACGTATTCACAGCAATCGACTATTTTTTCCCATTGTTCGCAGGTTTGTTTCTAGCGACAATCTGGCCCTACGTGCTGCGGCATAGTCTCCCTCGCTGGTACGAGATCGCCTTACAAAAGAATTTGTTTGTCTTGCTGCTGATCCCAACGCTATTCGACTGGCTGGAGAATATAAGCTTGCTGACCGTAATAGTGGCGTTCCCGAACGAACTTAATAGCGCGGCTGATGCTGCCGTCATCGCGAAACAAATCAAGCTGGCGACAACCTATCTTGCACAGGCATCGACATTGCTGATTATGCTAACCGCAGTTGTCATTGCGGTGAAAGGTCGCTTTACCCGCTAACCAGGATCAGAGGGCTTGCTCTTCCGCCAGACGCTCATCAACAGCGGCGAGAATCCACTTCTGATAATTGGGGTGCTCAATAAGCCCCCTATCAGCAAATTTATAATCAAGACCGCGCAAGTCTTCGACAATCTTCTGCTGCACGCCAAAACTTGCTGATGTTACGACGGCAACAATCACTGTATTGCCTTTGCGCTGGGCAGTGGTTACCCAACGCCGCAGCTTCTTAACATTTGCTGCTCGAATCGGCGGATAAGCATCGTCCTGCAGGTTAATCATCTTAACCTCGGCAAAACCACCCTGCTCCAGCATCCGGTCAACATGGGCCTGCTGCACTTCTAAATCGAGCACGTTGTCATCGATCTCTTCGGGACCATGCCCCACAAAGATGACCGTCTCATTTTCCGGGTCGACACTCTTCTCCTGCACATACTCAATCAGAGCTTCACTGATCAGCGGGTGATCATTAAAGCTCGAAGCCATGAGTACCTTGGCACTGGTATTAACTTTCGGAACATCAAGATAGGAGGAATCCTCACGCATGCCAAAAGCATATTCCCATTGCCGATTCAGCGAGTTGTACTCGGTCGTCGCAGTTGGCACCAGAACAATGGTTTTGGCTCCGGCAGCCTCAAGATCATCGACACTCGACTGAATATGCGACGACATCATCATCGCCATGCCGAAAGAAATCGCGGTCGGCCTATCCTCAGCCATTGGCCGCAAACTATCACGGAATAATCGATCGCTATTGTCACCAACGCCATGCGCGAGAACTAATACACCGACATCATTAGTTACAGCGGAGTCGCTGACATACCACTCGTAGTTGGGCCGCATCATCGCCATGTTGAGTTGGGCCTCACGGTCTGTGAGTGCGCGATACAGCGCTATCTTCTCGCGCAGCGCCGTAAGTTGTTCCGGCGTCATCGTATGATCCATATCTCCGGGATCGCGCTTGCCATCGGCACCCATTTCCGGAGCACCAGCGTGCATGTCATGCATATCGTGCATGTCGTGATGACTTTCAGCCAGGCCTGCCGCTGCAAAAAACAACAAAGGAAAAGCCGCAATAGCGGGCAATAGAAAGGCGGGAGCGAGTTTCCTCATGGTGCTGTCCTCAGCTGAATGTTTATTCTGTACCAATGCCAAAAGAGACAACGACAGAAACAATAAGTTTTAGTGATCGGCGTAGTCGGAGTCATCCTGCAAACGACCATCCACAATATGCAGGCTGCGATCAGCCGCCTCAAGCATTGAACGATCATGAGTCACCATAACGGCAGCAACACCTCGCTCAAAGCATTGCTCACGAAGCAAGTCGACGATCTGTCGCCCGCGAACCTGATCTAGCATGGAGGTCGGCTCATCAACCAACAATAGTGAAGGGGATGTCATCAGTGCCCTGGCAATACCGATGCGCTGACGCTCACCACCCGATAATTGATCAGGGCGACGGTCGGCACGATGCTCCATGTCGACGGATTTGAGCAACGCCAATGCCCGCTCCCGGTCTGCCTTGCCCGGTCTTTTACCACTTAAGTGCACCATCAGTGTCAATTGATCCAAGGCAGTTAACGAAGAGACAAGGTTCGATTGTTGAAACACAAAACCAACCGACTCCAGCCGCAACTTTGTCAGCTCACTATCCTTCAGTGCGGTCAAATCCTTACCACCAATCAGCACCGAGCCACTGGTTGGGTGACGCAACCCACCGCACACGGCTAAAAGGCTCGATTTACCAGCACCAGACGGACCCAGCACGCCGAGCAACTCACCGTCATCGACAGAAAAACTAACATGGTCAAGCGCGGTAATTTTCTGATCACCATCGCCCAATTCAAGCACTACATCATTTACCTGCAAACTCATTACGACTCCCTAACGTGTGCGACCCAGCGCAATGATCGGATCAATACGGGTAATAAGTCGCACTGACACCATGCTCCCAACCAAACCTGCAATAATCAATAGTCCCGAAGAACCGAGTATGTCATCTCGCACCATCATGAACGACCTGCCCGAGGCCTCCAGCGAGAAACCTAGCCAGACTGCACCCAAAGTACCCGCACCAACAGCGAACAGAGTCACAATCATAGCCTGCGCCATAGTGTCTCGCAGCAGATAACCACTTGAGCCACCAAGCGCTTTTACTAAACCGATTTCCTGGGTTCGCTGGATCGTCCAGATAGTAAAGAACGCACCAATAACCAGCGCCGAAATAATCACCATAAACGCCTGAATCATCTGCACCGTCTGAACTTCCTCCTTGTAGCCGGAGGATGCCTCGTAGGCGATCTGCTTATTCAGTGAGACCGTGCCCCACTCAATATCCAACTCTTCTATATTCGCGGAGGGTTCAAGTCGCAAAGCAATGACGCTGGAGTAATCAAACAAAATGCCCGGCAACTCTTCGCCGGGAGGCGGCCCACCCGGGGGACCGTATGTGGCCTCCTGCCATTTCCTCATCGGGGTATAGATGACAGGCACATGACCAATATTGTATTCCTCAGCTATGCCAACGACGGTAAGTCGCGTAAGCACACGATCGAGCACCACAACATCGCCCAAACCGACGCCATGCTTCTCGGCCAGAATCGCGGTAATAATGACCCCGTCTTCCGAGCCGCCCAGCTGTTCGCCAGAGACCACTGTCGGTTCCAGAAAACTGCCGGACTCGATGCCCCACAGCACAACATCATCCAGTGGCACATCATCGGGCGTTCGGGCCGTAAACATCGTATGGCCCAAAGGCTCAGCAGCAAGAACTCCCGGAGACTCACGCCAACCTTCCCACATTTCACGCTCGACCAGGCTGTTGCGGTAATTCGGACGATCGTTGTATTCGAAGGCGATATAATTCGCATCAATCGCCATCAAGCCCGAGATATTGTTCTTAATGAGGCCCGACGACAGGCCACTGAGCAATGTCATAAGAAAAGCCACCAGAGCAATAATCATGCTCATCAGGAAAAAGCGGCCTTTAGCAAAAGCCAGATCACGCAACGCAAGAAACATAGCAACTCCAGAGAAATTTCCTATAGCAGCTAATATCGACCCACTAGCCATTTTTGCCAACCTACCATCAACAGCCAGTCAGAGCCACCGCACAGCGGCATATCAGCTCCGGGACTTACGAGTAAGGACTCTGCTGACGTATTATCAGTTAATAGACAATAGGGGAACCGAATGAAAGTATTACGCTACATTGGATACACGCTGGGAACACTGCTGGCCCTATCGCTGATCGCGCTGGCCGTTGCCCTTTGGGCGTACCGCGATATTCCCGCTGAAGTGCTGGAAGAAAAATACGCAAATGACGCTTCACGCTTTATGAACATCGACGGTGTCAGAGTGCACTACCGTGATGAAGGCGAAGGTCCGGCCATTGTGCTGGTGCATGCTCACTTTGCCAGCTTGCTAGGCTGGGAACCCTGGGTCGATGCGTTAAAAGACGACTATCGCGTTATTCGTTTTGATATGACCAGTCATGGCCTAACAGGTCCGGATCCGACAGGCGACTACACGGTGGAACGCACCGTTGAACTTGCCGAACGCTTTATTGATGCACTCGGCCTTGAAACGCTTTCCATAGGCGGCACTTCACTAGGCGGTACCGTTGCATTGCACTACGCCAGCCGCCACCCCGAACGTGTCGACAAGTTGATATTACTCAGCCCCGGCTCGCTCGAAGGCAAAGAAATGATGAAGCAACGCGGCAGGCCAGGAAAGTCATCTCAAATACTTGCCTATATTTTGCCCCGCTTTATCCCAGAATTCATGCTGTCTTCCGCCTGGGGAGAAACCACGGAGTTACCTGAAGAACTCGTAGACCGCTGGTACGACATGTGGATGCGTGAAGGTCAGCGCGCAGCAGAGCTCGACCGCCTGCGGCAATACGAAGCCGGCGACCTGGAAAGCGTTGTCGCCGCGGTCAGAGCCCCCGTACTCATCCTCTGGGGTGAAGCAAACCCACAAGCAAAAGTTGAGCAAGCACCCGAGTTTATCGAGCTACTCAGTGGCGCTGAATCGGTGCAACTGAAAATCTATCCGGGCGTTGGGCACATGGCTGTTCAGGAAGCAGGCGATATTACAGGAGTTGATGTAAGAGCTTTCCTAGACGGCACACTTGATCTGCCCGATCAAAAACACGATACCTTAGAATCTATTAGTAAAAACGAAATTTTGAATTAATAACGGGAACCAATCATGAATCACAAACTACTTGCCACACTCGTTGCAACAGCACTGCTATTGTCCGCACAAGGCCTTATGGCTGATGATGAACTCAGCGATGCCGCAAAGTATCGGTCTCAGGTCATGAACACGATGAGCTCAAGTTTCGGAGGATTTATTAGCGTCTTTTTAGGCAAGGTTGATCTGCAAGCATCTGAGGCACATATTATTGCCAATAGTAAGGCTCTGGCAGCCTCTGCCTCTCTCGTAGCTGATCTCGTGCACGCAGGCTCTGAAGGTGGCGATGCTTTACCTGCCATCTGGGAAGAGATGGACACCTATCAGGAATATGCCAATGATGTGAAGGATGCCACGGCAAAATTGGCAGCAGCAGCCGAAGCAAATGATCGCGCCGCCATGGGTGCCGCATTCAAGGCAGTCGGCAAATCGTGCAAAACATGTCACGACGACTTCCGTGCGGAACATGAACACTAAACAGCTATTTTCCGTTGCACAGTGGCTCATTATTTTGCCACTGTGCGCGGGCCTGCTTATTGTTCTATTCAACACCGAAGCTTCTGCGGCAAACGCGGAGCGCGGCCAATACCTCACAAATGCTGGCGGCTGTATTGCCTGCCATACGGCCGACAAAGGCCCGGATTTTGGCGGAGGCCGCCCGCTAGTCTCCCCTTTTGGTACGTTCTATAGCCCGAACATTACCTCCAACCCGAAGCACGGCATTGGCGACTGGTCAGATAAGGAATTTTTAGCCGCTTTCCAACAGGGCATTAACCCCGATGGAGAGCACTACTATCCTGCATTCCCCTACCCGGCTTATACCGGTCTGAGCGATACTGATCTACTCGATATCAAAGCCTATCTTGATTCATTGCCAGCACTTGGCACTCCGAACAAAGACCACGAACTGGTCTGGTACGCATCTTGGCGCATGCCAGTGATGTTCTGGAAGTGGCTGTATTTTTCGGACGCCCGCTTCCAGCCTGAGCCAAGTAAAGATGAACAATGGAATCGGGGTGCCTATCTCGTCAGACACCTGGGTCATTGTGGCGAATGTCACACACCTCGAAACGAGCTTGGCGGGTTAAACAGTGAACTCGAGCTTGCAGGTGCACCGGGCTTCGGCGACGCTAAAGCCGCGCCCAACCTTACACCTCATGAAGACGGTCTAAAGTCGTGGCGGCGTAATGACCTAAGTCTCTTTCTCGAAATTGGGATGCTACCTAACGGAGATTTTGCCGGCGGAGAAATGAGTACAGTCGTTGATGAGAATACGGCCTTGTTGTCTGAAGGCGATCGCAGCGCGATAATCGAATACATACGCCAACTAGAGCCAATACCAAAACAAAACTAACGCTTCATTATTCACGCATCAGAAATCAATACTATGAAACCATTGCGCACACCAGACGAACGATTCGAGAAACTGCCCGATTACGATTTCGCGCCACACTACATCACTGTTGAGGACGAGCGCTATGGTGAGTTGCGGATGCACTATATTGATGAAGGTCATAGCGATGCCGAGACAATTGTTCTATACCCGTCGCAAGGTGCCTGGGTGTACATGTACCGGCATATGATTCCGGTGCTGGTAGCGGCTGGCTATCGGGTAATCGCGCCCGACTACATTGGCTTTGGTCGTTCCGACAAGCTGGTGCAAGAAGAAGACTACGAATTTAACCGGCACATCGCTTGGAATACATCCTTTCTGGAACAACTGGGGGTCAGCAACGCCATTGGCTTTATGTTCGACTGGGGCGGATTCTTTGGTTTGCGCATAGCTGCCGAGAACCCGGATATATTTGGCAAACTTGTGTTGCTCAATACTCAACTACCAACAGGTGAGCCCTCGGCGGGTCATGCATGGTTTGTTCAATGGCGTGAGGTGCAATTAGCTCTGCCCGTATTTCCACAAGGCGAGATGGTGCAGGAAGGCACGGTCAAAGAACTCTCTCCGGAAATTGTCGACGCGTACGACGCCCCCTATCCGGATCAAAGCTACAGAACCGGGCCACGCAGATTTCCGATGATCCTGCCAATTTCTCCCGACAGCCCGGCCCGTGAAGCAAATCTGGCGGCGTGGGCTGCTCTGGCAAATTGGAACAAGCCGGTGCTAACGTTGTTTAGCAAACAGTTTGAGGGCTCAGCAATGGGTCCGACAGACCTACTAGCCCATATTCCGGGCTGCAAAAATCAGCCACACGCTCTCATCGATAAGGCCAGTTTTTACATCGTCGAAGATCAATCGCATGAGCTATGCGATCACTTACTGAAATTTGCTAGCTAACTAAATTCCCAGTTTCGAGAGCGTATCAGCCATTCTCTCAAGCAATCGGGACGCCTGAGGGTGATCTGCTTCAAACTCTGCAGCCATCCGGGTCAACTGATCATTGATCGGCTCATCATGAGCAGAGCTCATCTCAACAAGCAACGCAGAAATTGCGGCGACTTCTGCCCGGATAGCATCGGCCTCAGTCTTATCAAAAGATACGCTATGATTTACGCGCGTGTTCAGCGATCCAATCATTGATTGCAATTTGCTTAGTTCCATCAGTTAGTGCTCCTCAGCATGTGTATAGGTTAACTATCCCACCTCTGCAGCGATGATGCCATAAAGACTATCCGCAATAGTCGCTGCGGTGGGCTGTGCCATAACTGCCTGCACAACCCGAACACAGCAATAGAATCTCTACCGAGGAGCACGACTACCCTCTTTTCCCAGTAATACGATGCAAAAATGTGAACTAGCTCATTGTTGACTCGCAGCAGCTGACATAATGTAGTGCAAATAGCAGCATTTATAAGCACTTGCGATTGCAAGCAGCAAAGAGCAGCGAAGAATTTAACTACATGACAATTGCAGCCACACTAATTACAGCACTAATAGCCGGCGGCATAGCCTTTCTGCTGGGCTGGGTTGTCTGCAAAGCAGTGCTAACTCAAACAACAACGGCGACCGGCAACAACGATGCTGATAAGGCAGCTGAAGAGTCAACTACTGACACTCCCGAATTGCCGCTGGAAATATCGGAACTTCAAACTACAGTTCAACAACTGCATCACGACAAGGCAGAGGTTGCCGCAAAAAATAGCCGCTACGAAGACCGTATCAACGAACAGGTTCAACAACTCGCCCACCTACAGGAAGATCGTGATCGGATTCGGGTTGAGCATGGCAGCCAGAAGCGAATGATCAACACGCTGCAGCAAACCCATCTCGAAAAAGATAAAGTCCGCCAAAAAGTTCTAAAAGACATTGTCGGCTATGAAAAACAAATAGCAGAACTTCGCAGCGAGCTTGAATTCTTGTCGGCCAAGAAAAACCCATCCGCGCCGGTACCAAGCATGGCGACAGAAGGGTCTATGGCAGACCTGCGTGACCAACTGCACAGCAGTAGAGCCGCTGAAGCCAGCATGAAAAAACAACTTCAGGCACTGCAAGAATGGGCTAAGCCTCTCGCCACAGAAAACACCCAGCAAGGGGAAGTCATCGATAGGCTCAAGCATCAGATTAGAGCACTTCGCAACGAACAACAACAGACTGAAGCCAAACTAAACAGACTCTCGGATGCTATTAAGAAGGCGCGGGTTGTAAAGCAGGAACGAATTGCGGCAGAGGCCACTTCGAGACATCTGGCTCTCACCGAAACTGCGAGTGACCATGTCGCACCACAGCTACATAGCGACAATCAGAACTCAGACCAGCTCGAGGAAACCCACACCGATATGCAGGTTGCAAAGAATGACCTTAAGAAAATTCGCGGTATCGGTCCCGGCCTAGAGCGTCGCCTAAATGATGCGGGCGTATTCAACTACGCACAGCTGGCAGAATTAGGGGAAGCCGAGCTTAAAAACATTGCAGCCCGCACGAAGAAGGCACATCGGGCAAATTGGGCAAATGAAGCCCGACAGTTAATGAGCCAAGCAGCTGCGAACTAAACAAGCGTTACAGCTGTAGTCCCGATAAATTAGATCGTACAAATTCAGGCAATAAAAAACCCGACAAAAGTCGGGTTTTTTATTGCCTGAAACGAAGCTGCGAATCTACTTCACCTCAAACACTGACCCTGCCGGACCATCCTGTGCCCAGCGGCGATCGATTTCTTTCTTGCTTTCGGTGACCTGACTCTTGTTTTCCTTCATCCCCAACCACTCTTTAGGTGACTCGAGATACTTCGGATAGTTCTTCTCGGTATACGCAAGAATTTGTGGTGGGAGTTCAGCAGCTCCACCCATCAACTTATATGAATGACTGTGGAATACCATGTTACCCGGTGCATTACCCATTTCCATAAACGGCAACCACTGCGAAAGTCGGGACCAGGAAGTGACGCAACTCGCTGATGTAACATCCGGGTCCATAACTTCTTCAATACGACCAATCATTCCCCATAGTTCTGCCGACTGATAGTTATCGTCAGCCGAATGCAGGGGGTACTCAGCACGACTCATAGGAGATTCGTTAAATCGGAACACGCTAATCTGAAAAACGATGTCGTTACCATGAACCTCATACGCGAACGGTGGTGCAAACCGACCACCTGCAAAAGGATAAAAACGATTGACGGGATCATTCAGGATATGACGCACATCAACAGTCTTGCCTGTGTAAGGATTATTCCAGGTGTCGAGCACTTCATTGGTTTTAGGGTCGGTGTAATAAAGCAACTCACGATGATAAAAACGATAGCCGTTTTCAACCTCTTCGATATGACTGCAGCCAATCCCGTAGGTATTGAATAGCAGAGTATTACCTTTACCAGGCACCCAGCCCCATACCTTACCGGGAAAACCGGAAAGGGCATCTGCGCCGGAAAGATCAGCCTGCAATTTCAGCAATGCGCGTAAGTTATCTTTTGCCTCGTCAAGATCAAGCGTCCATTCGACAGCTTTAGAGCAGGGCTCTGCCTGCACTGATGGCGCCATACTCATGGCACCTGCTGCACCGATTCCCGCCAACAAACGACGGCGGTCGATTGACATACCTTCAGCTGATTTTTTATCCGACATGCTTAGCCTCACTCAATTTATAAACACAATTGCTATACGATAAATCTGAATATATCACTGCATAGATGCTTCGCTAGCGCTAACTTCGATAGCGACCAAATCCAGCTCAAACTGCAGCTCATCAGCAACAGATAACGCCCCCATCATCACGCTAAACGGCTTAAGCCCAAGAGCGGCTTGTGATAAGCCAAACTCCGAATGAACCAGCAAACGGTCGTCATGTTGTTCAACGAGGACCGGCACAACGTGCTGGCTCAGCTGCCCCTTTAGCTCTATTTCCAAACGCAGCTGACATTGCGGCAAATCACAAGCTATCGCGGCACCGCGAATAACGACCAGAGGCCAGGAAGCTGAATTCAAAACATCAGCTCCCAGCATATTTTCGGTTGTACCGGCAATTGCGTCCTCGGGAACCGCTAATGCGAAGTCCTCGCCATAGCGAGCTCGCATATCAAGTGTATCGACAAGCAAACTGCTCACCGGCAACTGCAGCTCAATCCAGGTCTGCTCATAAGAACTGCCTACATACACCTGTCCGGTAAGGCTCTCGGCACTAATCACATGATTGTGTCCAAGTCGGGCAAGACTGCCCGACCTATAAGCCCTGATTGCGAGCAAAGAATCGCCATCGGCAACCTTATAGCGCGTTGCCTTAGCCAGCCAATTTGGCGGCGACATCGACATGGGGCCTTCAGGAGGCTCAGGAACATTGCTACAACTCACTAGCAACAAAGCACATACGGCAAAAATCAGTATTCGTTTCATTTCCACATGCTTGCCGAGTCGGGTTAGGCTGTCAACCATTGCATGCTAACTGCGTTAAAACCAGTAGCACATAATCGGACTATTACCTGGAAGTATTCATGCACGTACCCGCCCGCTTACTTACTCCAATTGCAGCAGTTTTAATAGCTGCATGCTCAGCGCAGCCCAACCCAATCATCGATACCAAAGGCGTAAACATGACGGTGTATGAGCAGGACCTTGCCGACTGCAGGGTATATGCCGATCAGGTACCTGTGGCTAGTGGCGTGGCTAAAAGCGCTGCTGGTGGCGCTGCTGTGGGCGGTGCAGTTGGCGCGGTTCGAAAAAATAGTGATATCGGCGAAGCTGCTGCAGTCGGCGCAATTCTTGCCGGTGCAGGCTCAGCCTCCAAGGAAACCAAAAATAAAGAGGACGTCGTGAAACGATGCTTGCGCTATCGGGGCTATCGGGTGCTTAACTAAGCCGGACAAGTCACCCCCGTACCTCCCAAACCACAATAACCTGAGGGATTCTTCGCAAGATACTGCTGATGGTAGTCCTCTGCATAATAGAAGGTTTTGTCGCGGGCAAGCTCAGTAGTAATCGGTGGATAGCCTGCGGCCGTAAGCTGTTGCTGAAATGCCCGCATCGAATCCTCAGCCTGCTGAAAACGTGTGGCGTCATCGACATAGATCGCAGAGCGATATTGCGAACCCGCGTCATTGCCCTGTCGTAAACCCTGTGTCGGGTCATGCGACTCCCAAAACACTTTAAGCAATTCGCCAAATGATATGACTGCGGGATCATAGATAACCAAAACAACCTCGGTATGCCCCGTCATCCCCGAACAGGTTTCTTCATACGAAGGATTCTGCGTATAGCCACCAGCATAGCCCACAGCGGTTGAATAGACGCCATCGAGCGTCCAGAAACACCGCTCAGCACCCCAAAAGCAGCCCAGAGCAAACTGCGCAGACTCCAGATTAGCCGGAAAAGGCTCCTCAATCGGATGGCCAGACACGTAGTGCTTGTTGTTTACCTGCATAGCCTCGATGCGTCCAGGCAGTGCATCAGCCTCGCTCACCATCTCCGGCTTTCGTCCAAATAATCCCATCGCTTTCAAAACTCCTGTACAGCAACGCCAAACATAGCAGCTTATATACAGGACAGCAGAATAGTTGCCGTAGTTCCCGAACTGAAAGCACAAAAAGATACCGTGCATTCACAAGCAGGATTAAACCCTGCAACAAATACTTACGGTTTGCTTGTTACACTATGGGCTGTGGTTTACGACGACAAAGCCCCATTAACGTTGACGCACGCCTCACCAAAATTTCGGTCAGCTCAACATGCATGTATTAGTAAGTAAACGCCGTTCAAGTACCGTAGCTGCTCTGCTGCTCATAATGTCGTGCGCACTCCCTGCACAAAACACAGATGAGTTACTACAACAGCGCGCCGCGGCGTATGAAGAAGTCATACGGCTACTCACAGAACAACGTTATGCCGAAGCCTTAGATCCAGCTAAACAGATGTTGCGTCTAAGCGAACAAGCCTACGGCCGCGAAGCAGAGGAACTGGTAACACCGCTGACTGACCTAGCTACCGTTCAGTTTTACACCAGCGATTACTTAGCGGCGCGCGATTCCGCAGCGCGTGCTATTGCAATTATTGAGCGCAATCGGGGGCTGCTTGCCAAAGAACTCATCATGCCCCTTAATTGGCTGGCGCAGACGTATCTTAAAGCAGGCGAATATCGCCTTGGAGAGAAATCACTATTGCGTGCGTTGCGCATCAATCATGCAAATCAAGGGTTCTATAATCTTGATCAGATAGCTATCCGTGATGAACTAAGTGAAACCTATCTCGCACTAAGCGAACTCGACAATGCCAATTTCCATCAGCAGACACAAATCGATTTTACGGAGTACACAAAAGGGGAAAACAGTTCGGACCTTGCCGCAAGCCACTTCAAACTGGCGCGTTGGTATGGTCGCACAGGGCAGACAGCCGATGAGCTCAGCAGTTATCGCAGCGCCTATAGAATTATGGCGAGGGCATCCGGCGAGAACAATCCTGAACTTATCGGCACACTTCGTTACCTTTCAGCCTCTTATGTCATTCAAGCTGGCAACCTGCCGCAACCAACACTAACCGCACCGGGATCGCCTCTCTCCGATGCCGAGTCACAGGCTATGGCCATGCGCAACGGGGCCATTGCCGCTCTGCGGCGTGCTATAGAAATTAATGCTGCACAGCCTGTCCCTGACCTGCTTTTGCATGCGGAACTGCTGATGGATATGGGAGATACCTATACGTTGTTCGGTGTGCCCCGCTCGGCAAAAACCGCCTACCAGAATGCGTGGGACGTCTATGCGGAACAGGAAAATAATGCGGAACTACTCGAGGGCATGTTCGGTTCGCCAGTTGCTATCGGTGAGAACTTAATGCCCCGTTACTATCCAGTAAAAAGAAGCACCGAAATAGCACTGGCGAGTAATCCGGAAGCGTTCGGTGATGGAGTGATCGTGTTGCGCTTTGATGTAAGCAAGGGCGGCGCTGTTAAAAAAATTAAGGTTATTGAGGCCGACCCGGCTGACACACTGGAACGCAGGGCCACAAAAAAACTCCGCTACGCCCACTACCGTCCCGCAATGAAAAATCGCGAACCGATAAGCACCACAGGTCTGACTTATCGTCTTGAGTTTAAGTATGCCTTTGAAAGCACCAAAGTTAAGAAGCAGGAAGAAGCATTCGAGCCACTGCCAAACCCTAATCTGCCAGCGAACTAATCAAGCCTGCACCAGCACTAATACACATTCATCCTGGTCGGCCAAACCTAGTCGACTAAACCTAGTCGGCCAGATAGGCCTGACGTCCTCGTTCGATAGCGTCAATAATCTCTGCTGAACGCCCACCTATCTCGGTCGCCAGCCTTGCACGCAATCCAGATACCGATTCCACCCACAGTGCCTGCTGAGCCGGATCAGGCTGATGAACCGTAATACCCAAAGCCTGCGCATTGTCGAGATCGCGCAACGACTCTGCTCTCACGTCCAGGCGCGAAACTGAAATATCGGGAAACGCCTGACCTAGCGCACTCTGAACTTCGGGTGTCTGTGAATCCCACCAGTCCTTCTGCGCCACAATCATCGATACACCATAGGAGTGGTTGGTTAGCGTCAGATGACCCGCTTCGCCGGCAATCCCCGAACGGGCATACAAGCTAACCGCGTTCTCGCCGGCCTCGATCAGACCCGTTTGCAAGCCAGCCACCACATCGGCAAAACCCAGCGGAATGACGTCTGCCTCAATCGCCTCCGCGAACAATCGTGATGCAAGGCCGGCCCCAACCCGGAAGCGGCGGCCCTTCGCATCGGCAGGCACCACCAATGACTCCTTGCCATAGACCTGAATGAAACCAATCTCATACCACGTCACAAGGTGCAGGCCTTTCTCAGCTAACATCTCGCGATACAAGGGGGTCAGGTACTCATCAAGAATAAAATCGGCCTCTGCTTCACCGGAAAACAAAAATGGCGCGTATAACAAGGCTGCTTCGGGCACTAAGGTTGATACTGCCATCGCCGACACATTGGCAAACTGCACGCGCCCGCGCCGCAAACCGGAAATTATCTGCTCCTCGGAACCCAGTTGTCCGTAGATCAACATCTTCGGCTTAACGGTATTAGCGGATAGCTGCGTCGCCGCTTCGGCAAAGCTCAGCCAATGACGCTCCCCTTCAGTATCGGGGAAAGTGGTGCCCGCTACCGTCAGCATGACCTCTGCAGCTTCATTAGCTCCGGCGGTAGAACCTGCAACCTCCTCAACTGGATCTTTTTGTCCACAAGCTGCCAGCAACGCGCCCGCCACTAGCAACAACAAGACCTTAAACTGCAGATTTATACGCATACCAACCTCTTAAAACTTCTACAAGCACAAACTATATGTTGATTCGGGCTTACACGGAACTTTTTCGGGGGTATTGTGGGTCACATAGAGACTAACCGTAACCGAGGATATGCCTGTGTTAATTAGAAAGCCCAAAGCCAGCGATGCAAAACCTTCTGAGATCGCGTCAGAAACGTTCTACCAGAACCGTCGCGGCTTTATGCGCAGCATGGGCTTTATAGGCGCGACAGCATTACTGGGCAATAGCGCGTGTGCAAAAGAAACTCCACAACAACTGCGCTCCTTGGGAGAGCTCAAGAAAAGCCCTTTCAGTACCGACGCAGCCCCGAACAGCTATGAAGATGTCACTCAGTACAACAACTTCTACGAGTTTGGCACAGGCAAAGAAGACCCTTATATGAACTCGGGCTCTTTCAAGCCCATGCCCTGGAGCGTGCGGGTTGATGGCGAGGCCGGGATCACCGGCGACTTCACTTTTGAAGACATCATCAAGCCTCATGCATTAGAAGAGCGGATTTACCGCCTGCGCTGCGTGGAAGCGTGGTCAATGGTGATTCCGTGGGTCGGTATTCCGCTGGGTGACATCCTAAAACGGTTCAACCCAACCTCCAATGCGAAGTACGTGAGTTTTGAAACCATCGAAAGGCCCTCCGAAATGCAGGGCCAGTTGCGACCGGTGCTCGACTGGCCGTATCGCGAAGGTTTAACCATCGCCGAAGCAATGAATCCCCTAGCTATCCTGGCTGTGGGTGTCTATGGGAAAGAGCTGCCCAACCAGAATGGTGCGCCACTGCGCCTGGTTGTGCCCTGGAAATACGGTTTTAAAAGTATCAAGGCAATTGCAGAAATCA